>ONEN01000134.1 GCA_900316815.1 uncultured Eubacteriales bacterium
CTACGAGATTAAAGCATGCGCGCATGCCACTTTCTTTCGTGCGAGAATTAGTATATCATCGAATGGGAAAAATGTCAAGATAAAAATGAAAAGTCTGTTGATTATCCCAGGCAGATTCTACAGGTTTTAGATGATGATGGCGATTTTGGCGAACGGATCACCTTATTTGTCATCTTTCAAGAACATTTCTTCCTTTTCAGCAGATTAAACCAACTTTTTCTCCATGCGGCTATTCTGCGGCTTAAACTTAACCTTAATAGAATCACTGTAGAAAACAAATGTGCAGTTGAGTATTTCCATGACAAATCAGAAAGCACTTATTTTATAAGTTGTTGCTTTTATAAAAACAACGAGCATAGACGCAAAATCGGGTGGATCTATGCTCGTTATGATGTTGAATTTAACATCATTATACCATGCTTTTTCTTTTTTTCTACCCCTGTTTTTGCTTCTGAACTCATTTTTTAAATTTCATGATTTGATATGAGCATCTACTCTTTCATTCAAGTAAGGGAAGGCTACCGATAATGGAATTACTTTGTCTGCGCGTCTTTTATCAGCGGGACGAAGCCGCTGAACGCGTCGACCATTTTCTTGTGATGGATGATGAAGTGGATGGTGGGGAACTTGTTCTTGGATACGATCACCGCTGTCTTTTCGATCACGGAGTAGGTGATGTTGCGGAATACCGGCGCGGGATCGGGCTTTACGGTAATATTCCGATGCTGCTCCGCGAAGGCGAGCGTTGCCTGAAGATGCGCCGAATACTCCTCGTAGGTATACGGTACGTCTGTTTCGTAAAACATTTCCGCCAGCGCCAAATGGATCGGATTCTTTTCGAATTCGTCTTTCGTCGGGGCGGGAACCGTGATCCTCAGCTTGCTGCTCTTGCTGAATTCGGTCATGATCGCCAGATAGTCCGAGCGGAAGCGCTCGATCTCCTCCGCGTCCTTCGCGCTGATATGATTGCGCCGCAGGATCGCTTTCAGCGCATCTTGGGACAGCGTAAACAGCGGCAGCGCCGCGGAGACCGTCATGCGGTCGCCCTCCCTCCAATAGCGCTCCATCGCGGCGCGGTAATCCTGCTTGCGGTCGCTGCGGTAAATATCCATCAGCGGCTTTGCCTTTTCCAAAAGCCGCTCTGCTTTTTTGCGATAGAAGCGCAGCTCCTCGTCGGCTTTGGTCAATAGATATTTGCCCTCCGCGTGATAGCCGGTGATCGCGTTGCCCTCCATCGCGGCGGCTCCCGATACCTTGATCAGATAATGCAGCACCGGGCTTTGCTGACCCGGGAGATAATACGGAGAGATCTGACCGGTCATATACATCGGAATATTGCCCTCGAGTCCCAGCATCATTTCACGGAACGGACGGTTGATGTCGTGGATGAAATGGATGTGCAAGCCTCTTTTCAACAGCATCGCCATGCCGAACATCCATTTTTTGGAGAATTCCTCGTCCTGCGCCATCTTCTCGATCGGCATATCGCTGTACATGATACAGTCCTCGCTGGATTTGGATACGGCGGTCGCCTTGAGAAAGTCTATCTCACACTTTTTCATGCCGTCAAGCGCAGTATAGTATTTTGTCGTCGGGAGATGGAACGGAACGGTAGGCAGCTTGATATCGTTGAAGTGGATCACGTTGATGAATTCATCGAGGCTGAAGCTGTCCATATGATCGAGAAAATGACCGATCGGATTGCTGTTGTCCGCGTCGGTGTTGGTTCCCAGCCATGTCACGACGGCGTCATATACGGCGCGCTGAGAATCGAGCGCGCCGCGGTCGACGGCGAACAGCTTCGCGAGGATGCTCAGGCTCCGATCGTCGGCGTAGCTGCGCGAGATGAACGAGCCTATCTCATGGGTGAAATCGGTGATGCGTCCCGGCCGGCGCTGTCCCGACAGGATCTTGGAGATATGAGAAGCGTCGAAGGACAGCCCGTGAGCCAGCGCGCTGACGCGGATATCGAGCGCTTTCATCAAAGCGTTCAGGTTGGAAAGATATATCTCGTAATCGATCGTCAGGTTGTTTTTCAGCGAGTTTTGCAAAGTCGCAAAAACCTCCGTTTCATCAAACGAAACGCCTTTTTCAAAACCTAACCGACAGATACCCCGGGCGAGCGTTTGCAGCTGATCGCTGTCGTAGGCGGGCTCGCGCTCGCCGTTCAGATAACGCCTGACGGCGCTGGGACTCATTCCGACCTCTTTCGCGAAGCGTGAGGGCGCGATCTCCAATTGTTCAAGATAGGCGGATAAGGTTTCTTCGAAGCTCATTTCTTGCTCTCCTTTTGAAATCAGTATAAAACCAGTCTAACCCCGCTGTTCCGAAAAGTCAATGGCTGTTCCGAAAAGTCAATGGCTATTTCGGAATGAACTGTTTTCAATTAATGCTTTTATGTTATAATCAAAATGATTAGTTATTCGATTTGTTAAGGCGATACCGCATAATTTAGGTGTGCGGTGTTGCCATAAATGCGGATCCGCATATTTATACCTAAATATAAAGGAGAGAAAAGTATGAAGAAATTGTTAGCTATACTTTTGATGACGGCGCTGCTGCTGAGCGCATCCTGCATTCCGGCTTTTGCCGAAGGCGCGGCCTCCGATACGCTTGAGCCGACGACAGGACCGTGGGACGGCTTTTACTGGATGACCGGCGGCGCGATGATAGCTTTCGGCGGCGTAGAAGGTCAGTCGGAGCGCCTGGTCTATTACCGTCAGGGCATGACGGCGTCGAGCCCGATCGTGATCGATAACGAGGCGGTTCCCGGCGCGACCTATGACAAGTCGGCAAACACCCTGACCCTCAGCAACGTCAAGCTGCCCGATACCCTTTCGATCTATTACATGGGCGACGACTTCAAGCTCCACGTCGAGGGCACGTGCGAGCTGGGTTATATCCGGGCACTCAATTACGGTGGCAAATACAGCACAAGCCTGAACGTCATCGGCACCGGTACGCTGACCGTCAACAAAGAAAAGAAAAACGACGAGGCGATGTATTTCTACGGCGACGGAGAGAGCCTGATGCACCTTGATATCGCGCCCTCTGTTACCGTCCACCTGTACGCGAATGAGAACGCGAGCGAGGAGATTCCCCAGAACGTCATGCGTATCTGGTCGACCTATGCCGATCCCGCCGTCACCGCGGGCGGCAAGGTAATCCCCGAGGCGAAGTCCGAGCGCAAGGTGAAAAATATTTCCGAAACGATAGCCGCGGCTTGGGTTGAAGATCCGGACCGTGTGTTTCAGCGCGGCAAGCGCGTCACATCCAAAACCGATCCCGACGGCGTCTATGCGGTCGAGGAAGTCCAGTATCGTACCGAAGTCGGTTTTGAAAAGCGTTACAGCGTTACCAAGTATAATACCTACCCCGAATTCGAGATATCTGTCCCCGATCCGGCTTATGTCGACGAGTACGGAGATCACGGCGTGATTCTGACCGAAGAGGAATTCGAGGCGGGATACGACTATGTGATGGAGCCGCAGCCCAAAAAGATCCGCTATACATCGGAGAATCGCGAGAAGAACCGCGGCTATCGCGGCGTCAAGTTCATCAAGGACGGCGATCCCGACAACGTGTATATCGGACAGAAAAACGGTTGGTATACCGCCTATACAAGCAAGCTCGACGAGATCAGCGAGTACTATCTTTATGAAGCGCACTGGGACGAGGATGAACAGCTCTATGTAATTGAAGGCTCCGCGGTTGAGAGAAATAAAACCGCAGAGGAGCTGGAAGCCAAGGGCTATACCATCGTGACCGAACCGTATGAGAGGCACGCAAAGATAGAGTGCTGGGAAAATCCCGCTCCCTTTGATGACAGCAACAGTCAGGACAGCTATTCTCTGATCACGCGAAGCTCCGATCCCGACGGCTTATATGTGTACATGGGTAAAACCTATTCCGGCGGCTCAGCGAACAAGGTTCTTATCTCGCCTGTTCATTACGATGAACAGAACGATGAGTACTATCTGAACGGCAACGAGGAAATCATCGAAATAGCCATTCGGGATTGGGAAAGCGACAGCTGCGATTTTTCCTACAAAATAGATAAGGGAGAGCAGCGTGTCGAAGTGCAGTATATTGATCAGAACTATACCTATGAAGATTACAGCAGCGAAGAGATTGCGCTGACCAAGGACGGCGAGCCCGGTAAGTATTACATCACATATTTCGTTGAAGATACAGACGGGGCTGAACAATACTTTGTCCCGACCTATCCGCTCCAATGGCACGAGGACACAGGTCATTACTATATGTTCTCTGTAGGATTGTTATTCGGCGATGTTTATGAAGGTGTGGAAGGGCTGGAGGCAGACGGTTATCACATGATACTCGAGGATCAGCCCGTTGATTACACCGTTACCGGCGAGGTCAAGGTCTCGACGGGAATGGCCCTGTATCAGGACGACGCCGGCAACAGCTATATCGTGGATTATGACGATACCGTATACCGTATCAGCGACGATAACCGCTTCACTTACGGCGATAAGGTGGTTTATATCGGTACGCCTGCCGAGGACGTTTCATGGAACGATCTGCATGAGATCGCACATGAGGAGCCTGCCGACGATTATATGTGGTGGATCGCGGGTACCGAGTATCATCATATCGGCACCGGCGAGGAAGCCGGTATCCTCGGCGACGTTGATTCTGACGGTAACGTAGAGATCAGAGACGCCACATGGATTCAGCGATACGTTTCCGTTATAGAGATCCCCTTCACAATCACAAAAACTACAGCCGATATGGACGGCGACGACGAAATCACCGTAATGGACGCGACC
>ONEN01000010.1 GCA_900316815.1 uncultured Eubacteriales bacterium
AAGAATAGACGATTTGATCAAAACAAGAGGCTTCCGCGTCGGACCGTTTGAAATCGAAAATGTATTGATGAAACACCCTGCTGTTTTGGAATGCGCGGTCACGGGTATTACCGACGCTTCAAGAGGACAGGCTATCAAAGCAACGGTAAAGCTTGCCGACGGTTTTGAAAAGACCAAACAGCTCGAAAAAGAAATCAAGCGTTTTGTCAACAAAAAGGTTTCTTCCTACAAGCATATTCAGGTGCTGGAATTTGCCGACGAAATGCCGAAAACCATAAGCGGAAAAATCAAGCGCACCGATATAAGAAGTATTGACAGAACTAAGATTTGTTAAGGAGCCGTTATGAGCTGGGAATACAACAGAAGAGTAAAATATTATGAAACCGATCGAATGGGCGTAGTGCATCATTCAAACTATCTGCGTCTGCTTGAGGACGCCCGAATGGATTGGCTGGGCGATAATCTCATCACTTACAGTGAGCTTGAAAGATCGGGAGTCATAATCCCCTGCGTTTCATCAGGGAAAACTATCGTACAAATAAACAGGATACGAAATTGGATTTGCGGCTTGGCAACGCTGAATTGGAGATTTTCTGTGTTCAAAATCCGCCAAAGCGTGTGACTGATCCCGAAGCGTGCGGCTTGCGGCATCTTGCATTTGCGGTAGAAAATATAGAGGAAATTGTCGCTGAACTGAATGATTTGGGGATTCCCACAGAGCCAATACGCAGAGATGACTACACGGGAAAGAAGATGACCTTCTTCCGCGATCCTGACGGACTGCCGCTGGAACTGCATGAGTAGCCGTATATTCTAAAAGCTGATAAATCAGTATTCAAGGAGGAAAGAAACAAAATGAATTTTTTATTTGTTGCTCTTGGCGGCGCGTTAGGCGCAATAGGAAGGTACGCTATCAGCCTTATTCCCGTAAAAACTGATTTTCCAATACTTACATTGATAACAAATATCCTCGGAGCAATACTGATCGGATTCATTGTCGGAATCGTCAGCAATAAAGATAATGCTTCTGATAATGCGGTTTTGTTCTGGAAAACAGGCGTGTGCGGAGGCTTTACGACCTTTTCAACATTTTCGCTTGAAGCATTCTCTTTGTTTGAAAATAAAGCATATTTATCCGGAAGCATTTATATAGTATTGAGCGTAGCGTTTTGTATTCTCGGCGTTTTACTCGGGAAAAAGATCTCTGTGCTGTTGCAATTATAATATCAACTTAAGATTTGTCGATAGTAACCAAATCATATCTCTCGAATTTGTTGAAAACAGCCAACACATTCACGAGCATACCTTACGCGTCTGCCAACATTTTTTGTATCCTAAAACAGCAAAAAGCCCGATAAAATCGGGCTTTTTTTGGTGCGGATAACAGGACTTGAACCTGCATGAAATTGCTTTCACATGGACCTGAACCATGCGCGTCTGCCAATTCCGCCATATCCGCATATTTAATTTTTTGCAAGTAAAAAACGTGATTTTGCAAGTTCACCGACGTGGTGTAACCTGAACCATGCGCGTCTGCCAATTCCGCCATACCTGCATATTTCCTCCGCTTTTACACGGCGAGGATTGCCGCGGCTGAGCACTAAGCTTAACCAACAAGACGTATTATAGCAAATAATATCGGAAATGTCAACTGTTTTTTCAAAAAAATTTTTCGGGCAGGATTTTCCCTGCCCGATGTTCACTGTTTCAGTATTACTTCTGTTCCGTTGCCTGTCAGTTCTCTCCCGGTTTTGCGGGCGGGTTGCCGTCCGGCTTTGCACCGCCGGGTCCCCCCTGTCCGCCTCCTGTTGAAGATGCCTTGACCGCAATCGCCGTACCGGTGGAGGAACTGTTTGCCGTGTATTCCGTGCCATTGATGTAAAGCTTATGTCCGTTGAGGTTGATCGCGCCCGTTCCGCAGGTCAGGCTTGTGATGTAGCTGTCACCCGTGAGCGTCCATGTGGAGCCGTCCTCGATTTCAACATATACCTCGCCTGCCTGTCCGTCACTGTTGATGGCGCCCGTGAAAGAAGAGCCGCTCTTGAGGTACAGGTTGAGATGGGAAACACTGTCCACTATCATATCGCCGTTGATTGTCTGGTTTGACGCGTTGAGCGTTACCTGTCCGCCGTTGCTGCCCTCGGTGCCCCAGCCTGCCGCTGCCGCGCGGAGGAAGATGCCGTCGCCGTTATTGATGATCTGCGCACCGCTGAGGTTGATTTCCGTTGCCGTGTTATTGACAAAGAATACATCGCCGTTCTTGTTGGTCAGCGTGCCTCCGTTCATCGTAAAGCCCGAAAGCCCCTCTGCCGCGTCGCCCGACATGGACTGGTAAATCATGACCGCCTGGTAATAGCTCGATTTGTCGCTGTTCTTGGTGTTGTTATCCGCTGTGAGCGTCACATTATTGAGCGTGACGGAGTTTTTACCCTCTACAACCACACCCTGCGATGCGGTTGAGGTGAGATTCGCGTCGCTGACGGTGATGTCCGCCGTGGAATAGATGACGGGGGAGCCCTTGCCGCTTGTCGTGTAGTCGCCGCCCGTCACATTGACGGTGCCGCCTCCTCTGTCGCTGCGGATGGCAGCCGAGGAATTGCCCGATGTGGTTATTGTGAGGTTCTGCGCGTTCATGGTAGCGCCTCCCGTCGTCATCAAGCCGCCCGAGCAGTTGCCGCTTGTTTCGATGTAAGAATCGGATATCGTCACCGTCGTGCCCTCGCCGTAGCTGAATACCGCGTTGGCATGGGTACCGTTGGTTTTGACGACCATGTCCTTGAGCGTGAGATTGCCGCCGTTTGTCGCGAATATCGCGGCGTTGGAACCATAGAAGTCCGCCTCGTCGCCGTCCGCTTCGCCTGTTTTGGTGACAAGCGTATTGCTGACGGTCTTTGTCTCACCGTCTGCGGTGATGGCGCGCTCACCGTCGGCTTCGTTGGTAACGGTGTCGTTGATTTTGATATCGCTCTCCGCAAGCTTTTTAGCAGCGACAGCCGCTGTACCCGTCGTAGACGCGGTGGAGGCTGTAGAGTCTGCCTGCGTGACCGTCTGTGTGACCGCCTGTGAAGCGGCAGATGTCGTTTCCGTCTGCGGAGCGCTGCCGCCGTTGTGGCAGGACGTCAGCGCCACGGTGGTTGCTGCTGCTGTTAATACTGCTATTAATACAAAATATTTTTTACTGACCTTTGCTTTCATTTGTAACGCCTCCCCGGCTGTTTATTTGCATACAGTATAAACCGCAAAGGTTAAAAAATGCTTAAAGAATATAATTTTTATTCTTTTTCTTAACAAATAGCAGGCGCGCCGTTTCCGACACGCCTGCTGGCTGATTTACGAATTGAGATATTTAACCGCTTCCGTTGCCGCAACAGCTCCGTCCGCCGTCGCTGTGACAAGCTGGCGCACCTCCTTGACACGGTTGTCGCCCGCGACAAATATGCCCGGTGTTTTGGTGCGGCAGTCCTCCGATGCAATCGCGTAGCCTGCGCTGTCCAGCTCGATCAGGGAACCGAAGTCCCGGTTCTCGGGTATCCTTCCCACCGCGACAAACAGGCCGCTGACGTCCAGCGTGCGGACATTTCCCTTCTTGTCCGTCACTTCAATGCTCTGCAAACGCTTCTCCGCATTGAGCTTGGTAACACGGCTGTCGAGTACCAGTTCCACGTTTTCGCGCTGCCGGAGCCGTTCGACGGTGCCTTCCTCTCCGCGGAAGGCATCGCGGCGGTGAACCAGATAGACCTTTTCGGCGATATCCGCCATATAGAGAGCGTCCTCAAGTGCCGTGTTGCCGCCGCCGACTACCGCGACGTTTTTCTTTCGGAAGAAGGCGCCGTCGCAGGTAGCACAGTAGGAAATGCCCCTGCCGATCAGCTTGTCCTCTCCCGCAACGCCGAGCTTGCGGTTTTTGGAACCCGTGGCGATGATGACAGCGCCCGCTTCGTATTCGCCCTTTGCCGTGACAACGGTTTTGGAGCTGCCGTTGTCGCGGATCGACAGCGCCTTTTCAAATTTGAATGCCGCGCCCAGCTCCTTTGCCTGCTCATATACCTTCGTGGCAAAATCAAAGCCCGAGATATGCGCCGCAACGGGATAATTCTCTATGGCGGGAGTGTTGATAATCTGACCGCCATAGCTCAGCGCCTCCAGCACCAACACGCTCTTTGCCGCGCGGCGCGCATATATCGCCGCTGTCAGCCCTGCAGCTCCCGCGCCGATGATGATGATATCCGTCATACCCTCACCCCAACAGCGCCTCGAGCATCTCCTTTGGAACCAGACCGATGCTTCTGTCGGCTTCGGCGCCGTTCTTAAAGAGAATGACGCAGGGAATGGAGGTGACGTCAAAATCATCCGCCAGCTCGGGGTGTTCGTCGATATTGACCGCAACGACCTTCACGTCGCTTCTCTCCTCGGAGAGCTGCTCCAGCGCGGGTCTGAGCATTCTGCAGGGACCGCACCAGTCAGCGTAAAAATCCGCGAGAACGGGAACAGCCGCGTTGCGTACCTCTGCTTCAAATGTTTCTTCCGTTACTGTTTTAACTGCCATATTCCTTACTCCTTTTCAATGTTGTGCAGCACCTTGTAGAGGATTTGATACAAGGTGACCGTTTCTTCCTTACTTAGTGCCAGACATTCTCCCATTTTGGCGGGAATATCCAGCGCCCTGTCCCTAAGCGCCTCGCCCTCGTCTGTCAGGGTTACGATCAGGTTGCGCTCGTCCCGTTCACTGCGCGTTCGCGTGAGAAAGCCCTTTGCCTCCAGCTTTTTCAGCAGCGGCGTAAGGGTGCTGGGATCCAGCAGCAGCGCCTTGCCGATGGTCTTGACATTGGAGCTGCCGTGCTCCCAAAAATACATCATCACCACAT
Source organism: uncultured Eubacteriales bacterium (assembly GCA_900316815.1). Taxonomy (GTDB): domain Bacteria; phylum Bacillota; class Clostridia; order Oscillospirales; family Acutalibacteraceae; genus Ruminococcoides. The sequence goes on from ONEN01000010.1 coordinate 4,866, forward strand.
ACTGCGTATAAGTCAGATTGATCGCGTCCAGAAAGGGCGTGTAGCGCCGCTGGATTTCCTTGGCGCAGAGATACATCGGAAAACAAAGCTGATTCTCCAGCTTCAGCACTTCGTATTTTTTATCCATGGCTCAAATTAATGCGGCAATATCGCCGTCTATCTTTTCGGGCTCAACCGTCGGGTTGTAACGGCCGACGACCTCGCCCTCGCGGTTCACCAAAAACTTGGTGAAATTCCATTTGATGTCGGACGGCTTCTGGGTGCTCGTGCTCTTTTTGGAAACAAGCTTCATAGCCGCCTTGGCTTTCAGTCCCTTGACCTCTTCCTCGGGCATAGCCGCCTTCAGGAAGGTGAAAAGCGGCTCCTCGTTTTCGCCGTTGACGTCAACCTTTTTCAGCTGGTCAAACTGCGTTTTATAGCGCAGGGTACAAAACGCGTGAATTTGTTCGTCGCCGCCGGGCGCCTGGTTGCCGAACTGGTTACAGGGAAAGTCCAGAATCTCAAAGCCCTTGTCGCGGTACTTCTCATACAGCGCCTCCAGACCCTTATACTGCGGGGTAAAGCCGCAGCCCGTGGCGGTGTTGACTACCAGAACGACCTTGCCCTTCAGCGTAGAGAGCTGCAGCTCCTCCCCTTTTCTCTTTTTTACCGAGAAATCATAGAATGACATTGCCATTGCCTCCTTTATCTGTCATTTATTTTGCTTACAAATTAATTGTATCAAAATCATTAGTATTTGTCAATAGTTTTACTAAAAATATTTTGTATGCAAATATTTAAACGATGATAAAATATTGCCTGCCAAAAAAGCGCAGATTTGACTGATTTTGCTCAAAAAACGGCGTATTTCCTAATAAAAACAATAAAAAATCCTTGCTATTTCTCCCGTTCTATGGTACAATTGTACCAAGCATAAGCTGAAATATTCAAATAAGGAGAGGAAAAAAATGCAAGTGACAAACGACATCAAATACGTTGGCGTAAACGACCATAAGGTTGACCTTTTTGAGGGTCAGTATGTTGTTCCCAACGGCATGGCATACAATTCCTATGTCATTCTCGACAAAAAAATTGCCGTCATGGATACGGTTGACCGTAATTTTAAATTCGAATGGCTGCACAATCTGGACGAAGCGCTGGGAGACAGAAAGCCCGATTATCTGGTGGTTCAGCACATGGAGCCCGACCATTCCGCGAACATCTACAACTTCATGACAAGCTTCCCCGACGCAACCATCGTTTCGAGCGCCAAGGCGTTTACCATGATGAAGAACTTCTTCGGCACCGAATTTGAGGACAGGCGCATTGTTGTCAAGGAGGGCGACACCCTTGAGCTGGGCGAGCATACCCTGCACTTCGTTGCCGCTCCCATGGTCCACTGGCCCGAGGTCATCATGACCTACGACAGCAAAGACAAGGTGCTCTTCTCCGCCGACGGCTTCGGTAAATTCGGTGCGCTTGACGTGGAGGAGGACTGGGCTTGCGAGGCAAGACGCTACTACATCGGCATTGTCGGCAAGTACGGCGCGCAGGTGCAGAGCGTGCTGAAAAAGGCGGCAAAGCTTGACATTCAGGTCATCTGTCCGCTGCACGGCCCCATTCTCAAGGAAAACCTCGGCTATTACCTCGACCTCTACAACACCTGGTCGAGCTACGGCGTGGAGTCCGAAGGCATTATGATCGCCTACACCTCCGTATACGGCAACACCAAGCAGGCAGTGGAGCTGCTTGCCGAGAAGCTCAAGTCAAAGGGCTGCCCCAAGGTAGTAGTGAGCGACCTCGCCCGTGAGGATATGGCGGAGTGTGTGGAGGACGCGTTCCGTTACGGCAGAATAGTGCTTGCCACCACCACCTACAACGCGGATATTTTCCCGTTCATGCGTGAATTTATTGAACATCTGACCGAGCGCAACTTCCAGAACAGAAAGATCGCCTTTATTGAAAACGGCTCTTGGGCGCCGCTGGCTGCCAAAACCATGAAGAAAATGCTGGAGGGCAGCAAGAAGCTTGAATTTGTGGAGCCGACCGTCCGCATTATGTCCGCCCTCAACGACGAGAGCAAGACGAAAATTGACGAGCTTGCCGAAGCGCTCTGCCATGATTACATCGAGCAGGACGGCGAAACCGCCAATAAGAACGACCTCACCGCTCTGTTTAAAATCGGCTACGGTCTGTATGTGGTCACCTCCAATGACGGCAAGAAGGATAATGGTCTGATCGTCAACACCGTTACCCAGGTCACCAACTCCCCCAACCGTGTTGCCGTCTGCATCAACAAGCAGAACTATTCGCATCATACCATTAAGAATACGGGCGTAATGAACGTCAACTGCCTGTCGGTAGAGGCGCCGTTCAGCGTCTTTGAAAACTTCGGCTTCCAGAGCGGCAGAAACGTTGACAAATTCGCCAAGTGCGAGCCGCTCCGTTCCGACAACGGTTTGGTATTCCTGCCCAAGTACATCAACTCCTTTATGTCGCTCAAGGTAGAGGACTACGTTGACCTCGACACTCACGGCATGTTCATCTGCACCGTCACCGAGGCGCGCGTGATTTCCGACAAGGAAACCATGACCTACACCTACTACCAGAACAACGTCAAGCCCAAGCCCGAAACAGAGGGCAAGAAGGGCTGGGTCTGCAAGGTCTGCGGTTATGTCTACGAGGGCGAGGAGCTTCCCGAGGATTACATCTGCCCGCTCTGCAAGCACGGCGCTGCCGACTTTGAGCCTATTTAACGATATTGGCAGCAAAACTCCCGTTTGGCAACAGTGTTGGCGGCAGTATTTTTGAGTACGGTCGTCAACTGCTGCAGCCGTATTAAAAGATAAAATATGAAACAGTACATACTCGACCACCAGCGCGCGGAGCATTCTCTTTGACCGCGACTGCAACGTTGTGTGTATGGCACAGCATGAGTTTCCCCAGCATTATCCCCAACCGGGGTGGGTGGAGCATGATCCGATGGACATCTATGCCAATCAATATGCTTCTCTCACGGAGTGCATCGCCAAAAGCGGCATTTCTCCCGATGAAATTGCAGGCGTTGGTATCACCAATCAGCGTGAAACCACCGTCGTTTGGGAAAAGGCGACGGGCAAACCCGTATATAACGCCATTGTCTGGCAGTGCCGCCGCACGGCGGGCATCTGCGAGAGCATGGAACGCCGCGGCTATGCAGACGTCATCGCACAAAAAACAGGACTAAAACTGGACGCTTATTTCAGCGCCACCAAAATCAAATGGATCCTCGACAACGTAGAGGGCGCGCGGGAAAAGGCGAACCGCGGCGAGCTGCTGTTCGGCACCGTAGACACCTGGCTGCTATGGAAGCTGACCGACGGCGCGGTACACGTTACCGACTGCACCAACGCCTCGCGCACCATGCTCTACAACATCAATACCTGCGACTGGGATCCCACCCTCTGCGCGCTCTTTGACATTCCGATGTCCATGCTGCCCGAGGTAAGGAGCAGCAGCGAAGTCTACGGCACGATGAAGCTCATGGGCGCGGAGGTGCCCATCTGCGGCATTGCGGGCGACCAGCAGGCAGCTCTCTACGGGCAGGACTGCCTGCTGTCGGGCGATTTAAAAATCACCTACGGCACGGGCTGCTTTCTCCTTGCCAACACGGGAGAAGTCCCCGTTTTCAGCCGCCATGGACTGGTGACCACCATCGCCGCTACCTGTCAGAACGAGCCGGTACAATACGCGCTCGAGGGCAGCGTCTTTATCGGCGGCGCGGTCATTCAATGGCTGCGCGACGAGCTGCGGTTCATCAAGGACTCCGCCGACAGCGAATACTTCGCGCAGAAGGTACACGACAATGGCGGCGTCTATATCGTCCCGGCCTTTGCGGGGCTGGGTGCGCCGTACTGGAACATGCGGGCACGCGGCGTTATCACGGGTCTGACGCGCGGCGCGGGCATTGAGCATATCATCCGCGCGGCGTTGGAAAGCATCGCCTATCAGTCGGAGGATGTTATTGCCGCCATGCGCAACGACATGAACAGCGATATCCGTGCGCTCAAGGTAGACGGCGGCGCGTCGGCAAACAATCTGCTGATGCAGTTTCAGGCGGATATCTCCCATGTCGAGGTCGTCCGTCCCCTTCAAAAGGAGGCAACTGCCGCAGGCGCGGCACTGCTTGCAGGCAAAGCTGTCGGCTTCTACCGTGAGCGAAACGGCAGCAATCAACAAAACACGGTTTTCAAGCCCGCCATGACCGCACAGGAGCGCGGACGGCTGCTCGGCGGCTGGCGCAGGGCGGTGAATGCCTGTTTCATCAGCGAGGAGAATGACAATGGAAATACTTGAAAAAAGAATCCCCTCCGCCAACGGCAAACACCAGTTATATTGCAGGGTTTATCTTCCCGACAGCGAAATAAAGGCACTGTTCCATGTTGTTCACGGCATGTCGGAGCACATCCGCCGCTACGACCGCTTTATGCGTAAGATGGCGGAGCAGGGCTTTGTCTGCTTCGGCTTTGACAACCTGGGGCACGGCTACACCGTTAACTATGACAGCGAGCTGGGACATATCGAGAACTGGCAGGATATGTGTACCGACGTGCGCAACGTATCAAAACAAATCAAAACCGAGTACGGCGCGTCACTTCCCTGCTACCTCATGGGACACAGCATGGGCTCATTTATCGTTCGCTGCGCTGTCACGCCGGCAATCTGGGACAATCTTATCATCATGGGCACGGGCGGTCCCATTGCCGCCTCGGGTTTGGGTCTGCGCGTGATTCATCATAAGATTACCAAAAAAGGCAGCACTGCCACCGCGCCCGAGGTGGAAAAGCTGTTGTTCGGCACCTTTAATCAACGTTTTCGCAAGGAACACGATTCCCTCAGCTGGCTGAGCACCATTCAGGAGACGCGCGACCGTTTCCGCGCCGACAAATATTGCAACGTCCACTTTTCACTCGGCGGTTTTCAAACACTGCTGAAGCTGCAAACACTGAGCAACACCGACGCCTGGTTCCGAAACGTCAGCGACTCGCTTCCCATTCTGCTTGTCTCGGGAGCGGATGACCCCGTCGGCAACTACGGCAAGGGCGTGGCAAAGGTGTTCTCTCTGCTGAAAAAGAGGGGTAAAAATGTTAAGATGAAGCTCTATCCCGGCTGCCGTCACGAGATTCTGAATGATGTCTGCCGCGACATGGTCATACGGGATATTCTTCGGTTTATCAATGATTAGCCGACAAAGCACCTCCGACGGACTATCGTCAGGGGTGCTTTTATGGAGATATGAAGATGAATAAAAAGATTTTTGCGGCGCTGCTGCTGAATATCGCGGTCGTCATCGCCACCGCGTCCATCGTCGCTTCTTACTTTTTCTACAGCCGCAATCCGCTGGTGAAGTCAGGCTTCGATTCCTTTCAGTTCTTCACCACGGACTCCAATGTTCTCGCAGCGCTTTCCTCGCTGGTGATGATTCCCTATGAGGTACAGATTCTGCGCGGGAAGCGGAATAAACTGCCGCACGCCGCCATTGTATTCAAATACATCGGCATGACGTCGGTCATGCTGACCTTCCTGACGGTCATGGTGCTGCTTATGCCGACCTACGGCGCGGTGTTTACACTGCTTGGCACCGCCTTTTATATGCACCTGACGGGACCGCTCACGGCACTTGCGACGTTCCTGTTTCTGGAAACCGATTCCAAAATCAAATTGCCCGAGACGGTACTAGCCATTATTCCAAGCCTGTTATACGGCGCGGTTTATCTGACACAGGTGGTCTTTATCGGCGAGAAAAACGGAGGCTGGAGCGATTTTTACACCTTTAACCGCGGCGGCTATTGGTATATCGCCATGGTCGTCATCATAGGTGTAACCTATCTGATAGCCGTTCTGACAAGGCTGGTTCACAACAAAATGACAAAAGAATAATATTTCGAAATTGAAAAAGGCAACAGCTTGAAACCGCAGCTGTTGCCCTTTCTCTTTGATTTTTTCTGTTTTTGCCGTCATTGTCCCGGCAATAACCATACAACGACAAAGATTCCGCCGTTGATAAACGCCCTCGTCTTTCATCTTATTTCAGAGTCAGACTGCCCAGACATAGCAATGACGAAATCCTGCGGTGGTTCCGCGCGAAGCTCTATTTTCTCTCCCGTAACAGGATGGATAAAATTCATTTCCGCGCAGTGGAGCGCCTGCCGCTGCATACGCTCATTGCTGCCGCCATAGAGGTCGTCGCCTAACAGCGGATGCCCGATAGACGCCATGTGGCAGCGGATTTGATGGGTCTTGCCTGTTTCCAGCCACAGGCGAAGCAAGGAATATTCTTTATTGGAAAATACAACTTCGTAATGCGTAACGGCAGGCGTCCCCTCAGGCAGCACATGCCGCACAATTTTAGAATCCTTCAACAGCCCGATGGGAGCGCGCACAACGCCGCCCTCCGTCACCTCGCCATGGACAAGCGCATAGTAGGTCTTCCGAACGCGATTCTTGAGCTTGTTGACAGTGAAACGGTCCTTGGCTATCATCACCAGCCCCGATGTGTTTCTGTCCAGCCGGTTAAGCGCACGAAACACATAGCGCTCTTCCCTGCTGCGGCTGTATGCCGCCACGCGGTTGGCAAGCGTATCGGTTTGATACTGCTTGACGGGATGTACAGGCATATAGGGCGGCTTGTCGGCAACGAGAAGAAAGCTGTCCTCATAGACGACAGCAAGCTCGCCTTCGACCGGCTCAATATAAGGGCTGTCCTCCTCGGGCAGGGTGATCACAACCTCCTGACCCGCGATCACGGGGTCAATGGTGCGCAAAATTTTTCCGTTCGCCGTAATCCCCTCTTTTTCGCGCTTTAAAGATGTTATCATTCTGGTAGACAGACCGCAGAAGCCCTTGAGAAAATACTTGGCAGGCTTTTGGTCATACGCCTGCGGCACCGTAAACCGAAGGCGCTCAGGCATAGAACACCTTCCACAACACAACAGCCGCCGCAACTTGAAGAAGCAAAATAAGCGGAATACCGACCATAAACTTCGGCTTGCGCGTCTTATGGCGAATCACCAGCATGGTCAGCAGCATGACGGGGCTGCCGCCGACCGCCGAGATAGCCAGCAGAGCCGACTCCTTGACGCGCCAGCCATGATGAATGGCGCGCAGCTTGTCCACGATGGTAATGATCATCGCAAAAACGTTGATGACAATCAGATAGATAACAATAAAGATGAGATAGTTTTTCATAATACACTCCGAGGATGATGATAGTTGAAACGAAACAAGCCCCTTTCCATACTCACCGCCGTCCTGTTATTAGCGGCTATGCTGGTAATCAGCGCGTTCAGTGCGCGCAAGCCGCATGAAGCCGCTGTTCGGCAGACAGCCGCAACTGCTTCTCAGGCGGAGCTGTCCGATGCTACGGCGCCCGACGATGTGCGAGGCGTTTGGATAACCTATATGGAGCTGAGCATGGCATATGAGGCAGATAAAAGCGAGGCGGCATTTCGGAAAAAGTTTGAAGCCATCGCCGCCGACTGCAAAGCTTTTGGCTTTAACACGCTGATTGTACAGGTGCGCCCGTTCTGCGACGCGCTCTATGACTCCAAGCTCTTCCCCGCCTCTCATATTCTCACGGGTGAACAGGGAAAAAGCCCCGGCTTTGACGCACTGAAAATCATGTGCGCCGTCTGCCGCGCCGAACAACTAAGCCTGCACGCGTGGGTGAACCCCTACCGCGTAACGGCAGGCGAAACACCGTCGTCGCTCAGCGCTAATAATCCCTATAAGCAAAACGCTTCCATCGGTCTGGAAACCGAAAGCGGCATTATCCTGGACCCCTCCAACGAGGAGGCGCGCCGGCTGATTACCGACGGGGTAAAGGAAATCGTTGAAAATTACGATGTGGACGGCGTGCAATTTGACGACTACTTTTATCCGACGGATATCGGCGACGCAGACAGCGCACAGTACCAAGCCTACTTACAGACCGTCACACAGGAGAACGCCATGGATTTGGCAGCATGGCGCAAGGCGAACGTCAGCCTGCTGATGGCGGAAACCCATCTCGCCGTACACCGCGCAAAGCCGCAGGCGGTGTTCGGCATATCGCCGCAGGGCAACCTCGGCAACAACGAAAAGCTGTATGCCGACGTCAAGAACTGGTGCGGCAAAAAGGGCTATATTGATTATATTTGCCCGCAGCTTTATTTCAGCACAGACAATCCTGCCCTTCCGTTTGAAACAGCACTTAACGAATGGCAGTCACTGCACTACGCGGAGGGCGTCAAGCTCTACGCGGGGCTTGCCGGCTACAAGGCAGGCAGCGATGCCGACGACGGCACCTGGCAGGAACAGGATGATATTCTCCGGCAGGAATATTCTATTCTGAAAGAGAATAAAGACATCAGCGGCATCCTGCTCTACAGCTATGTCTCTCTCCATGAAGAAGCGGCAAAGCAGGAGATGGAAGCACTGCAGGAAGCCATACAGGAAAACGGCAGCTAAGCGTTTTCCAACACACCCTCGCACCAATCCTCCCGCGCTTCGGTAAGCGTGACCCTGCGGATTTCGCCGCAGAGCGCGCCGTCGCCGGAAGGAATATGGACGGGGGTGTAATTTTTTGTATAGCCCTCGTAATAGCCGTGGCGCAGACGTTCGATGAGAACCTCCTCGGTGCGTCCGACCTGCGTGCGCAAAAATGCCTGCCGGCTCTTGGCGACCGCTTCTCCCATCACATGCGCGCGGCGCTCCTTTTCAGCGGGATCCACATGATCGGGCATGGTCTCGGCGCGGGTGCCCCTGCGGACGGAATACGGGAATACATGCACTTTGGCAAAACCGATTTGCTGCACAAAAGAGACGGAAGATTGAAAATCCTCCTCCGTTTCACCGGCGAAGCCGACCATCACATCGGTCGTCATAGAAGCGTTGTCAAAGGCAGCGCGGAGATTCTGCACGATGGCGGCGTAGGCGGCGGTGTCGTAGTGGCGGTTCATCGCCCTGAGCGTCCTGTCACAGCCGCTCTGCAGGGAAAGATGGAACTGCGGGCAGAACTTTTTCTGCGCGGCCAGACGGGCAATCAGCGGCGCGTCCATCTGCTCGGGCTCAATGGAGCCGAGTCGCACGCGCTCGATTCCCTCAACGGCGCAGGCAGTTTCCACCGCATCCGCGAGGTTGAAATCCTCGCCCTGTCCGTAGGCGGAGAGGTTAATGCCGACAAGCACCACCTCTCTGTATCCGCTGAGCGCCACCTGTTCGATTTCCTTCCGCAGGTCGTCAAGCGGCTTGGAGCGCACCCGTCCCCTGGCATAGGGGATGATGCAGTAGGAGCAGAATCGGTTGCAGCCGTCCTCAATTTTGATAAACGCCCTGGTGTGTTCGCCGAAGGAAGAAACACGCAGGTTTTCAAACACGTCGCCCCGATTGAGATAAGAGGGTATTTCCAGCAGGGGGCGCTTGGCGCCGAGGTATTCCTCAATAGCGGGAACCAGCCTGCCGCGCTCCTTGTTGCCGAGAATGATGTCGCAGTTGGTGAACTCCTTCATCTCCTCCGGGAACGCCTGGGGCATACAGCCGGTCAGCACAATAATGCCGTCGGGATTGTTGCGCCTGACGCGGTTGATCAGCTTGCGGTTCTTCGCGTCGCTTACCGAGGTAACGGTGCAGGTATTGATGACCGTAACGTCCGCCCTTTCCTTATCCGGGGACTCCGTGAAGCCGTGGCGAAGCAAATCCTCGCGCATCGCCTGTGACTCATACTGGTTCACCTTACAGCCGAGCGTAAGTACATTAAAAACCATAACTTTGTTCTTCCTTTTTATTTAAAATGTGGATTTTATTTTATTTTGCAATAAGCTATTGATTATCTGTCGAAAAAATGATAATATAGTATCACTGAAACAGTCATGTTCCAAATATTTCATCATATTATGAGGTGGTTACGATGTTCACTTTACCAATTTCCGCAATTAACAAAAACGGTTTAATCGATATCTTTGAAACATTGGCACAGTTTCCTAACATGATGATGATGATTAAAAGCGGAGAATATACGGTTGACGCGCATTCCCTGATTGGCGTGTTCTCGCTTGACATCAACAAACCGATTGAACTGCTGCTCGACAGCGAGCCGGATGAAGAGTTCAAAAACGCTATTTCCCGTTTTTTGCCCGCGACGATACACTGAGCGGGACATATTTCTGAGCTGACCCTGTTCACATGGACGGAGGTCAGTTTTTTTGTTTCTTTCGGTTCGTACGAAAAAACGAATGACAGGAGAGCGGGGCTGACAGCGTACTTGTCAGCCCCGCCTTGTTGTTTTATCTGCCGCCGGCGTTGTGATTATGAGTTTTTGTCAACCTGGTGCGTCGGCTTGAGATTCTGGGTCTTTTTGCTGCGGTCAGCGATTTCCGTCAGCACTTCCTCAAGCGGAATACCCTGATCCACCATCATTACGATGAGGTGATAGAGCAGGTCGGCGATTTCGTAGATGGTCTCCACATGATCGCCGTTCTTCGCGGCAATAATGGTTTCTGCGCATTCTTCGCCCACCTTCTTGAGTATCTTGTCAATGCCCTTGTCAAGAAGATAACAGGTGTAAGAGTTTTCGATGGGGTTGTCACGTCTGTGCTCAATCGTCCTGTAAAGATTCGTGAGTACTAATTTTTCTTGGTCTGCCATGTGGAATTCCTCCTATTTCAATTTTTTAAAGAAACATGAATGATTGCCCGTGTGACAGGCGGCGCCCGTCTGCTCCACAGTAATGAGCAGGGTGTCGTCGTCACAGTCGGCATAAATATCAATTACCTTTTGCAGATGACCCGAGGTAGCGCCCTTGTTCCACAGCTCCTGACGGCTGCGCGACCAGAACCAGGTGTAGCCTGTTTCAAAGGTCTTTAGCATACTTTCTCGGTTCATGTAGGCGAGCATCAGCACCTCGCCCGTCGATTTTTCCTGAATGATGGCGGGAATCAAATCCGCCTTTACAAAATATTGGTCAACGTTCATCCGATTTTCCTTGTCATTTCGATAGCCTGTTTTAAGTCGAGCGTGCCGCTGTAAATGGACTTGCCGCAGATGGCACCGTGGACATCCAGCTCAGAAAGATTGATAATATCCTTAAGCACGGAAATGCCGCCGCTGGCGATGATATTACAGCTCACCTCATGCGAAAGGTCGTCCAGCTGCTTGAGGTTGGGGCCGGAGAGCATACCGTCCCTGTCAATGTCGGTAAAGATAATGGTCCGCACACCGACGTCCTCCATGCGCTTGGCAAGCTCGATGTAGTCAACGTCGCTGTCGTCAAGCCAGCCCTCCGCCTGTACTCTGCCGTTCTTGGCGTCGATGCCGACGGCAATCTGCTCACCGTAGTGCAGCACGGCGGTTTTGACGAGCTGCGGATTTTTTACAGCCGCCGAACCGAGGATCACGCGGTTGATGCCGCGGCTGAGGTAGTACTCCACCGCCTCCATGCTGCGGATGCCGCCGCCGACCTCGACCTTCAAGCCCGAAGCCTTTGCCACGTCGACAATCAAATCAGCGTTGATCAGCTTGGCGTCCTTCGCGCCGTTGAGATCGACCATATGCATCCATTCCGCGCCCGCAGCGCGAAAGCTTTCCGCCGCCTCATACGGGGACTCCGCGACCTTGTGCGCGGTGGAATAAACGCCCTTCTGCAGGCGTACACAGTTGCCGTCTTTTATGTCAATTGCGGGTAAAATAATCATTTATAACACTCCCTTAGTAGAAAGAGGTTTGCCGCTGTTATTGGGACGAACTGCCAGTCTGAGGGCGTGTGCTGCCGCTTTATAGAGCGCTTCGGTGATGTGGTGCGAGTTTTCGCCGTAGACGGATTTCAGGTGCAGGGTGATGCCCGCGTTAAATGCAAGCGCGCGCATAAACTCCACTGTCATGGCGCAGTCGTAGCCGCCGCAGCGCGCCTGGGGAAATGCCGCGTCAAACACCAGAAACGGTCTGCCGCTGATATCCGCCGAGGCAAAGGCGAGCGCCTCGTCCATCGGCACATAAAAGCTGCCGAAGCGATCGATGGACTCCTTTGCGCCGAGCGCCTGCGCGAACGCCTGACCGAGCACAATGCCCGTATCCTCAACGGTGTGGTGTTCGTCAACATAAAGGTCGCCTTTGACCTTTACCTCCAATCCAAAGCCGCCGTGGGTGGCAAAGGAATTGAGCATGTGGTCAAAAAAGCCGATTCCTGTGTCGATCTCCACCCTGCCGCCGTCGAGACAAAGCGAAAGCGTGATATCGGTTTCTTTGGTTGTTCTTTGGATTGCTGCCGTCCTCATTGGTTATCCCTCAAAATACGTGTTCAGCGCCGCCAATACCGCGCGAACCTCTTCTGTCGTGCCTGCGGTGATTCGCAGATATTCACCCATCAGGCGCACGACGATTGATTGTCTTTTCATATACTCCCAGATTTGTCGGGACTGGTTTGTCTTTATAAAGACGAAGTTGGCGACGCTGCTGTAAACGGTAATATCTTCTTGCGCCTTTGCCAGCTCCATGAGTCCATTATACAGCATTTCTTTATTCTTGACAATCGTTTTTTTTCTATTTTTTAAATATTCTTTCTGCTGATAGATAATTTCACCAAAAGCCTGTGACACGCTGTTGACATTGTAGGGAGATTTCACAGCCTTTATCGCGCGGGAGATGGTGGGGTTCGCCACCGCGAAGCCCAGACGCAGCGCTGCGGCGCCCACCAGCTTGGATGCGGTGCGGAAAATAATCAAATTGGAATAGTCCTCTACCTTGTCGAGAAGGCTCTCCGACCAGAAATCCATGTACGCCTCATCGAGGATCACCAGCGCCTCCACGCTGCTGACAAGCTTCTCCGCCTGGGCTCGCGTAATGCCTCTGCCCGTGGAGTTGCAGGGATTGGAAAAGATGACAAGATCGACCCCCTCACGGTTGACGGTCTCAATCAGCGCGTCCACATCGATATCCAGATTCTCGTCCTTGATAAAGGACGCGCAGCTGACCTCACAGATGGAGGAATAGAAGTTATACATGGAGAAATCGGGCGAGACAACCAGCAGCTTATCCCCCTTCTCCATGAACGCGGACTCAATAAGGAAAATCAGCTCATCGGAACCGTTGCCGGCGGTGACCAGTTCGGGTTTGATTCCGTAATATTCTGAAAATGAATTAATCAGTCGCGTCGCCAGCGGGTCGGGATAGCGGTTGAAATCAATTTCACGCAGGCGCGCCTCCAGTTGGGCACGCAACTCGTCGGGCAGATTGTCCGGACACTCGTTTGCGTCCAGACGGATGGCGTAGGTGCCGCTGATCGGCTCATAGGGCACCAGATTCTTAATTTTATTGTTTAACTGATACATTGTCATTCTCTACTTTCAATCAAATCTGACCTTGATGGAATTTGCGTGAGCGGTCAGTCCCTCGGTGTCGGCAAATCGGATGATATCCTCCGCGTCCGCGCGGAGCGCTTCCTCTGTGTAGTAAATGAAGCTTGACTTCTTGACGAAGCTGTCCACCGACAGCGGTGAGAAGAAGCGCGCGGTGCCGCCTGTGGGCAGCACATGGTTGGGACCCGCGAAGTAATCGCCCAGCGGCTCGGGGCTGTAGTTGCCGAGGAACACGGAACCGGCGTTGTCCAGCTTGCCCACATATTCCATCGGATTGGCGCAGCATACCTCCAGGTGCTCCGGCGCCAACTCATTGGCAAAGTCGATGACCTGCGAAAGGTCGCTGCAAACGATGATCGCGCCGAAATTATCCAGCGAGGAATGAATGATTTCTTCTCTTTCGAGGGTGGCAGCCTGACGGGCAAGCTCCGCCTTTGTCTGCTCGGCAAGCTCCGGTGAATCGGTCAGCAGAATAGAAGAAGCGAGTCTGTCGTGCTCCGCCTGGCTCATCAGGTCTGCGGCGAGGAACTTGGGATTGGCGGTCTTATCCGCAACAATCAAGATCTCGCTGGGGCCGGCTATCATATCGATATCCACCACACCGTAGAGAAGCTTTTTGGCTGTCGCCACGAAAATATTGCCGGGTCCGACGATTTTGTCCACCTTGGGAACGGTTTCGGTGCCGTATGCCAGCGCCGCCACAGCCTGCGCGCCGCCCATCAGGAAAATGCGGTCAACACCCGCCAGCTTCGCCGCGGCGATAATATTGGGGTTCGCTGTGCCGTCCTTCTGCGGAGGCGTACACATGACAATCTCCTGCACGCCCGCAATTTTGGCGGGAATCGCGTTCATAAGCACAGACGACGGATAGGCAGCCGTGCCGCCCGGCACATAAATGCCCACGCGCCTGAGACCGCGCACGCGCTGTCCCATCATCACACCGTTTGACTTGGTGGTAAGCCAGCTCTGCTGCACCTGTCTTTGGTGGAAATCGGCGATGTTAGCCGCCGCCTTTTTGATCGTATCAAGGTAGGCGCTGTCACAGGAAGCAATCAGGCTGTCGATTTCGTCGGCGGTAATTTCCGTGTGGTCGGGCGCCTTGCCGTCAAACTTAACGGTGTAGCCGCGCACTGCCGCGTCGCCGTTTTCACGCACGTTTTCGAGGATTTCGGAAACGACGGGAATGACGTTTTTATCGGAGCTTTGCGCTCTCTTTTTCAGGTAATCTATAAATTCATATTCCTTTTTGCCGTCGGCTATTACTGTCGTTATCATTTGGTTGCTTCCTCCAATTTCATCTGCAGTGCTTCGATTTCATTCTTTCTCAGCTTGAGGCTTGCCGTGTTGGCAATCAGCCGCGCCGAAATATCGGCGACCCACTCGATTACCTCCAGACCGTTTGCTTTCAGTGTGGAGCCTGTTTCCACAATGTCCACGATGCCGTCGGACAGTCCCACCAACGGAGCCAACTCGACGCTGCCCTCTATCTTAATGATGCGCACATCCATGTTTTTGTCGTCAAAAAAGGCGCGGGTCACCTTGGGGTATTTGGTGGCGATGGTCTTGGTGTTATAGCCGCTGTAGAAATCGGTTCCCTTTTTCGTGGCAAGCGCAAAGCGGCACTTGCCGAAGCCGAGGTCGAGCAGCTCATAGAAGGAACTGCCGTGCTCCAAAATCGTATCCTTGCCCACTACGCCCAGGTCGCACACGCCGTGCTCGACATAGGTGATAACATCCGCCGCCTTGGCGAGCCCCACCTCAAAATCGTTATCGCCGACGGGAAGAATCAGCCTTCTTCCCTTGTTGATGACCTCATCGCAGTTGTAGCCGACAGACTCCAGCAGCTCAATTGTCTTTTTTTCCAGTCTGCCCTTTGTCAGGGCTATTCTCAATGGTTTCATATTTTCCGTCATTCTCCCACCGTTCTTACTTCCGCAATGCCGCGCTGCGCGGCAAATGACTTTGTTTCCTCCGGGGTGCTCAGCACACTGAACTGCGCCTTTTTGCCCTCGCTGTTCAGCTGCGCCACCAGCTCGATCGCTTTCATTTCAAACCCGTCCGCGGCGTAAACCAGCACCTCGGGATTATCGGCGTAGCTGGTATCGGCGTCGGAAAGCTTTTTCATGGTGACGGCGTCGGTATCGATCGCGAACCCTGCCGCGCCCATAGGCATATCAAAATCGGAAAGCAGGTCGTCGTATCTTCCGCCCGAGAGCACCGCGTCGCCGATGCCGCTGATGTAGCCCGTAAAGACCATGCCTGTATAATAATCGTTGCGCTGTACCAAACCGAGGTCAATAATCAGCTTATCGTCCAGCCCCTGCGACAGCAGGCAGGTATATATCTGATGCAGGTAATCGAGCGCGTCCGCCGCCTTGGTTCCCTCGCAAATGGCGCGCGCTTTCGGGAATACCTCCTCGCCGCCGAACAGCGAGGGAAGGCTCCTGATGGCGGAAACAGCCCTGCATGGCTCGAGCTTATCAAGAAGCGTGTTGAGCGCGGAATAATTTTTGCCCTCGATAGACAGTCTTATTTTTTCTTTTAAAGAATCATCAATAGCCAGCTCTGCCGAGAGGGTGTCAAACACCTCCGCGTGCCCCAGCTCTATGCGGAAGTCCGTCGCCACAGCCTTCAGCGTCTGCACAGCCGTGGTGAGAATTTCCAAATCCGCGCGGACGCCGCCTACTCCCAGCAGCTCCACGCCCATTTGCATCATTTCATTGCGCTTGCCCGTCAGTGTGGGACGGTTGCGGTACACAGCCTGCTTATAGTACAGGCGCACGGGCATCAAATTATTTTGCAGACGTGTGGCCACCATACGCGCGATGGGCAGCGTTGAATCGGGGCGCACTACCATCAGTCTGCCGCTGTTGTCCGTCAGCTTGAACATATCCTCCTGCGCGATTCCGCTGCAGGGCAGGGAGAATACATCGTAAAATTCAATGCCGGGTGTGATGACCCGTTTAAAGCCCCTGCCGACAAATACCTTCTCAATGCTGCCGCATACGTCGTCCATGGCGGCACATTCGGCAAACAGAAAATCCTTGGTGCCCTCCGGGGTGATTTTTAAATACTTTTTCATATGACCCTCCTATACGCTTTAGTTTGTTAACGTGCTAATATACTACCACAATAAATTGTTCTTGTCAAGGCATACCGCACAACCTCCCGATCTGACAGGATGTTGTGCGGTATTTGATTATTTATTGTTTTGATTTACCTTGTCGGTAAACTTTTCCTCCTGCTGCTCTTCCGTCTCATTGTCATCGTCGTCCTCATCATCGTCATCGTCTTTGTCGTCAAAGCCGAAATGCAGCAGCTTTTGCAGCTTTTTCATCTGCTCCTGTTCTTTTTCAGCGCGGATTTTCTTCTGCTCCTCCGCTATCTTCGCGTAGTTGAGCACCTTGAACTCCAGCGCCTCACGGGCAATTTTGCCCTTTTCATCAATTTTATTGTTCGCCTTCTTGGCTATCAGCGTGTAGAACACCGCGTAGATCGGCGTGCCGAGAATGAATCCCAGAATACCGAACAGAGCACCGCCGACGATGACGCTGAACAGAACCCAGAAGCTGGACAGTCCCACCTGGTTGCCGATAATCTTCGGCTTGAGAATGTTGCCGTCTATCTGCTGAATCACAAAGACGATCACCAGGAACCAGAGCGACAGCCACGGGTCAATCAGGAACAGAATGAAAGCGCCCGGAACCGCGCCGATGAAAGGACCGAAAAACGGAATAATATTCGCCACACCGCACAGCACCGCAATCAAGGGCGCATATGGGAAGTTGAACACCGTGAGCACGACAAAAAATATCACGCCCAGAAGTCCCGCGTCGAGGATATCTCCCACCAGAAAGCGGCCGCACTTGGTGTCGGTGATATCTACCACCTCATATACCTTGGGAAGGTAGCGGATGGGAATAAACGCCACCGCGAGCTTCTTGATCTGTACGCACAGCTGCTCCTTGAAAATAAGGAAGTAGATGGAGATGACAACGCCCATCAAAGCATTGTAGATACCCGTTGCCATATTGGACACAAAGCCCTGCAGCCAGTTGAGTACGGATTTGGTCAAATCCTGGCTGCCCATAAAGAAGTTGGTAACACCGCGCACCATATCGTCGATGGATACATCCTGCATGAACGGCAAATTCATCTTTTCCAAATCTGCCGTCAAGCCGGAGATAAATTGCTGCACGGAGTCATAATAGCCCGGAAAGTCCCGTAACAGATTGGACAGGTTGGCGATTATCTGCGGCAGTATGACGACAATCAAAGCGCCGATAATGGCAAAGGTGCCGACATAGGTGATTATCAGCGAAAGCGGCATTCGCAGGCTGCCCAAAAACTTGTGTTTTTTTCCCATCTTACCGAAGACCTTGTTATAGAGGAACTTGTAGGGAAAATTGAGAATATACGCAATCAGAAATCCTATGAGGAATGGTGTGAGAATAGCGATAAACCCCTGGAACAGTCCCCAGAACCATGTGATATTGATAAAGAAAAAAATGAGGAACACGGAAAAGGTGATTGCCAACAGGATATTGCGCATGGGAAATTTTCGATTTTTCACTTACTTCACTCCTCCTAGAACAAAGACATCTGGGAGCTTTCGGGAATTCCCGCAAGCACACCCACGCCTTGCAGCGTTTCTATGACAGCCTTTGTTACCTTGGTCTTGATTTGAATATCCTCAATAGAGAGATACTCCGCCGTCTTCTTCCCCTCTGCCGCCAGTGATTCCGCAGCGGCGTCGCCGACGCCAGCAAGGGAGGAAAACGGGAGGCGTATTTTGCCGTCCTCAACGACAAACGTCTTCGCCTCGGATTTATAGATATCAACGGGCAGCACGCCTATGCCGCGCGCCATCATCTCGTTGACAATCTGCAGGGTCGCATAATCCTTATCATCCTTGTCGGAGGATTCATGCGCCGCCTGCATCTGCTTGATTTGGTTCATGCGCGTCTTGACAGCGCTGTGTCCCTGCATCAGCAACGCGCCGTCCAGGTTCTCGCTGCGCACGGTGAAATAGGCGGCATAGTACTCTGTGGGCTTATGCACCTTGTACCATCCAAGCCGCAGCGCCGCAATCATATAAGCGGCGGCGTGCGCTTTGGGGAACATGTATTTAATCTTCATGCAGGAGTCGATGTACCACTCGGGAACATTATGCTCGCGCATGGCGTTGAAATGCTCCTCGGTGAGCAGCTTGGTGGCGTTGCCCTTTCGGACAATCTCCATGATTTTAAACGCCATGGAATCCTCCAGACCCTTGTGCATCAGATAGGTCATAATCGAGTCACGGGTACCGATTACCTCCGAAATCGTGCAGGTGCCGTTATGAATCAGCTCCTGCGCGTTGCCCAGCCACACGTCGGTACCGTGCGACAGTCCCGAAATCTGCAGCAGGTCGGTAAAGGTCTGCGGCTTTGCCTCCAGCAGCATACCGCGTACAAAGCCGGTGCCGCATTCGGGAATACTGAAGGTGCCCGTCTGCGAATCGATTTCCTCGGGCGTGACACCGAGCGCCTTGGTGGAGGTGAACAGCGACATGACATCGGGGTCACTCATGGAAACGTTCATAACGGGGATGCCCGTAAACTCCTCCAGATAGTGATAAATAGTCGGAACATCGTGACCGAGCTCGTCGAGCTTGGTAATGGTGTCGTGAATGGAATGGAAGTCGAAGTGCGTGGTGATATTATCCGACTTCATATCGTTGGCGGGGTGCTGGACAGGACAGAAGTCATAGACCTCGTTGGTGCGCGGCACAACAACCATGCCGCCCGGATGCTGACCCGTGGTGCGCTTTACACCCGTGCAGCCCTTTGCCAGGCGCTTGATTTCCGCTTTGTTGCAGGGAATCGCGCGCTCCTCCAAATATTTCTTGGCAAAACCGATGGCGGTTTTCTCGGCTACCGTCGAGATGGTTCCCGCCTTGAATACGTTGTTTTTACCGAAGAGCTGTTCGGTATAGCGGTGAGATTTTGATTGATACTCGCCGCTGAAGTTCAGGTCGATATCGGGGACCTTGTCGCCCTTGAAGCCGAGGAAGGTTTCAAAGGGAATTTCATGACCGTCCCGATCCATGAGCGTGCCGCACTCGGGACAATCCTTCGGCGGCAGGTCAAAGCCGGAGCCGTAGCTGCCGTCCGTAATGAACTCGGAATGCTTGCATTTGGGGCAGACATAGTGCGGACAGAGGGGGTTAACCTCGGAGATACCCGACATGGTTGCCACAAAGGACGATCCGACAGATCCACGTGAGCCGACCAGATAACCATGCGCCTCGCTGTCGGCAACCAGCTTCTGTGCGGTCATGTACAGAACAGAGAAGCCGTAGGTGGTGATAGAGTTCAGCTCCTTGTCGAGTCTTGCCTTCACGATTTCCGGCAGCGGGTCGCCGTATTTCTTCTTGGCACGCTCCCATGTAATGGAAATCAGCTGCTCCTGCGCGCCCTCGATGAAGGGCGGGAAGGTTCCCTTGGGAATCGGGCGGATATCCTCACACATGTCGGCAATTTTATTGGTATTGGTGACGACCACCTCATATGCCTTTTCCTTGCCCAGCCACTCAAATTCCTTGAGCATTTCGGCTGTGGTGCGCAGATAGAGCGGCGCCTGTTGGTCGGCGTCCTTGAATTTCTGAGCCGCCTGCAGTATTTTGCGGTACTCGCTGTCGGAGGGATCCATGAAATGCACGTCGCAGGTGGCGCAGACGGGCTTGTTCAGCTCTCTGCCCAGCTTGATGATCGTGCGGTCTATCTCGCGCAGCTCGTCAACGGTCTTAAAGGTGCCGTTGCGGATGAGAAATTCGTTGTTGCCAGAGGGCTGGATCTCCAGATAGTCGTAGAAGGAGGCGATTTGCTTGATCTCTCCCCACGGCTTGCCGGAAAGAATGCTCTTGTAGAGCTGACCCTCGCAGCAGGCAGAGCCGATGATCAGACCCTCACGATGCTTGACCAGATCGCTTTTGGCGATACGCGGCTTTTTGTAAAAGGTTTCAAGATGGCTTTTGGAAATCAGCTTATAGAGATTCTTCAAGCCAACATTATTCTTTGCAAGAATTATCTGATGATACGTCGGCAGCTTTTTAAAATCGCCGCCCGCAATTTTTG
>ONEN01000154.1 GCA_900316815.1 uncultured Eubacteriales bacterium
TATGACATAGTTTGCGCTCCTTCCTTTAGTTAGACGCATTATACCATGTTCACGCATTTTTTCAATCCCGTGGTCCAAATTACAGGGACCATTATAAACCGCCGGCGTTGTCTACCGTAGATCATGTGCTGCTAATAATATAAAAGCCTCCCGCACCAATCCGAAAACGGAGTGATTGCGGGAGGATGACTTTCTGCTTATGGTGCAGCAAACATGATTTCAGCCTGTATGAAATTGCTTTCACATGGACCTGATGGTTACACCACGTCGGTGAAACCTGATTTTCCCCATTCTTATGCGGTTTATTGGAAGTAGTATAGCATAGTCAACAAAGGTATGTCAAGATAATAGTTATTTAAGCCCTATACTCTGTGCCCACTCCTTAACAGCACTTTCTTCCTCACGCTCGGAAAAGCGCATACCTTCCTGCCATGTGCCTGTTCCTGCCATCTGTGCGAGCTTGCTGCCGCTGTCGCCGATACCGTCGCTGGTAGAGGTGCAGAACGGAATGACCGTTTTGCCGGAGAAGTCGTTACCTTTGACAAAGTTGTTGACAGGCCATGCCGCCTCGCGCCACCAGAGAGGATAGCCGAACAGGACGGTGTCATAGCTTTCCCAATCGGGAACAGCAGTTGAATTGAGTTCAATATTTTGAAGCGAAGGATCGTTATGCTCTTTTTGCACTCTGCTTTTCTCATCTCGCCAGTTCAGATCGTCATCGGTGTAAGGGGTTGTCGGTACAAGCTCAAACAGCTCGGAGCCGGTTTCATTGGCGACCAGCTCTGCGACGCGCTTTGTGTTACCCGATCCGGAAAAATAGACGACGATCGCCTTTTTGCCGCTTGAGGTATTCTTCGCAGAAGTTGCCGAACCAGCAGCAGATGCTGTTGTTGCGCTCTCGGTCGAAGTCTGTGTTTGATCGGATGTATTGTTATTCGCGCAAGCTGCGAGTGAGAACAGGAGTACGAATACCAGTACGATGCCAATAGTTTTTTTGAATTTCATTATCATTACCTCCAATTTATCTTTCATAGCTATTCCTTATTCATGGATTTTCAATCCGAGCACAAATTTTACAAACTGCGGGTCGTCGTGATTGACAATCTCGCTGTGACCGAGGTCTTTCGCCGCGACTGCCGCCATCTCTTCTTCGGTCAGTTCAAAATCCCAGATGTCAATGTTTTGCTCCATACGCTCGAACTTGACGGACTTAGGGATAATCGACACGCCGCGCTGAGCGTTCCAGCGGAGCACAACCTGCGCGTTCGATTTGCCGTATTTGTCGCCGATTGCCTTGATTTCGGGGTCGGTAAAGATACCGTGCTTACCCTCTGCGAGCGGTCCCCACGCTTGCGGTGCAACGCCGTATTCCTTCATCGTTTCAAGCGCGTTAGCCTGTACAAAGAACGGGTGCAGTTCCACCTGATTGACGGCGGGGATCACCTCGACATTCTCGCAGAAGTTGGCGAGAATCGCCGGATAGAAATTCGCCACGCCGATTGCCTTTGTCAAGCCCTCCTTGTAGGCTTTTGTGATTCCTCTGTAAGCGGCAAAGTAGTCACCCATCGGCTGGTGAAGAAGTACCAAATCGACATAGGGAAGATTCAGCCTTGCAAGAGAGGTTTTGACCGCCTCATATGCGGTTTCCTCGTTTTTTTGGTCTTGCACCCAAACCTTGGTGGTGATGAACAACTCGTCGCGGGTGGTGATTCCGTCGGCGATTGCGCGCGCAACAGCTTTACCGAGCGCTTCTTCATTCATATACGCTGCTGCGGTATCAAGCAGACGGTAGCCGGTCTTGATTGCGTTATAGACAACCTGTTCACATTCGACGGGATCGGGAATCTGAAATACGCCGAAGCCTTCGAGAGGCATTTTTGTTCCGTTGTTTAGTGTAATATAATTCATAGTCATTCTCCTTTTCTATTTGCATTCAATTAGAATATCTAATAATTCTTCTTTATTGAGCTTCTTGCAGCAGCCGCCGGTGATGATGGTGGAATCAGCGATCGATTTCCAGTCGGTATCGGTGATACCCATTTCGCTGAATGTGGTAGGCAAGTCCATTTCCTTGATAAAATCGGCAAGGGCGTTGATTCCCACTAAAGCGATATCATCTTCCGTTTTGCCGTCGGGTTTTACGTCCCAAACATTGACAGCGAATTTAGCGAATTGGCTGACTGTGCTTTTGTAGATATGCCTGTAAAGCACAGGGTGGATGACTGCCAGACCGAAGCCGTGGTTGCAGTCAGTGTATGCGCCGAGCTGGTGTTCAAGCATATGACACTGGAAGTCCGTGACCTTGCCGAGCTTCAAAATACCGTTTTCGCCCATCGCCGCCGCCCAAATCAGTTCGGAGCGGACGAATTTCTCATCGGGATTTTTGAGCGTTGCACGCATATTCTTAATGACGTTGCGCATAACCGCCTCGTTGATCTCATCGCTGAGGTTTGTTTCTCTCGGCGAGCCGAAGTAGGTTTCCATGCAATGGCTGAGGGTGTCGAACGAGCCGGAGATGACCTGCTTCATCGGCATGGTCATAGTGTAGCCGACGTCGAGGACAGCGAAGTCGTAAAACGCGCCCCATAAGGGAGATTTTTGCTTCAAATCCTCATTGGTAATGACTGCGCCGTTGTTCATTTCTGCGCCTGTTCCGAAGGCTGTTACAACCGCTCCCATCGGGATAAATTCAGTCGGTGAGCCGTGTTGTTGGTATTCAAAATCCCAGATGTCCTGATCGAGCTTTGCCTGCGCCGATACGATCTTACAGCAGTCAATGACCGAACCGCCGCCGACAGCGAGGATAAAATCAACCTTGTTTTCTTTAGCGAGCCTTGTCCCGTATGTGCCAAGCCATGACGCCATCCTCGCGCCTGCCGAACCGCCCCAGAGGGAGTAGTTCTCCGTGCTGACCTCCAATTCATCCGCGTGTTCATGGATGAACGCAATCGCTCTCGCTAAATCCTCGCAGGCTGTTTGTGAGCCGGGACGGTAGATCAGCGCAAAGGCGTTGTAGCCCATCTTGCTCAGCTCCAGCGCATGAGGAAAACTGTCGTGCATCGCGCCGACGTATGCGAAGCCGCCGCCTGCGTTACAGATGGCAAACGGCTTGTTTTTTTCGCCCTTGAAAAAGAACAGTCCGGTATTATTCTTAGCGGGATCGGCGGATTTCTCCGCGTCCGTATAGATGTCGTAGAAGATGGTGTCACCCTGTACCGCGCGGTTCTTCATGTAGTTTGCGATCTCTACGGTCTTATCGGGGTCGATATAATTATACCAAGTCAGCGACAGATCGCCGAGTGTCGAGCCGGAGTAATAACCGCTGTTGACAGGAAAGATCAGCCGACCGTAATTGCCGAAGGCAGGGTCACTCTGCACCTCAGAGATCGCCGTGTCCTTATTGAAGTATTCTTGATCGGCAGGCGCCTTTGTCTGTCCTCTGAAGAAATACGGCAGGGCGTTATAGATGAACTCACACACGGCGTTGTGGTCGTGGACGCCACCCTCTTTCTGATAGAATACATAGTGATTCGGGGTGAAGATCTCACGGCTGAGCATTTCATTTGCCATATCAATCGACTGGCTCTTGACCTGATCCTGTGTGCCGACGGCGTGATAGATGAAGTAACCGCGGCTGTCGAGGTCGTTGTCCTTCACCAACGATTCGATGAAGTCAACGTTATCCTTGATACGGAAGTTGCCGTAGGTGCCGTAGTACCAGCTTGAGCCGCTCATCGGCAGAAAGTAGCGGATATAGTCGTAATCATAGCAGAATTGCAGCCAGGTCGTGACAGGTCCGAGCGAAAATCCGCCGAACGCACGGTGGTCTCGCGAGGCTTTCAAATCCTCGGCAGAGGTGGATTTTGCGTAGGTGTGGAACTGTCCCTCGACCGCCTGCATAAGGTGGTTTTCAAAATCGTTGTGGAACGCCCTCAAAGCGTCCTCGGAGCTGCCGAAATCCCTGTCGCTGTTATCGTGAAAATTTCCTCTTGTTCTGAGAGGCCTGATAAAAGAACCGCCCGCGGCAAAGGTTAATTTTTCCAATTCTTCATCGGAATAT
>ONEN01000046.1 GCA_900316815.1 uncultured Eubacteriales bacterium
ACCCCGAATCCAGCGTTATGGATCTGGTAAAGGACGCGTGGGCAGGCTTCGGCGCGGCGTTCGGTCCCGTTGTGCTGCTGGCGCTCTTCTGGAAGCGCTCCAACCTTGCGGGCGCGGTCACGGGTATGGCGACAGGCGCTCTGACCGTTATCGTTTGGGACTATCTCCCGATTGTGGGCGGCCAGCTCCCCAGCGAGGCAACAGGTCTTTACTCACTGGCTGTCGGCTTCCCTCTCGCGCTGCTCGTCAACGTGATCGTATCTCTTGTCACCAAAAAGCCCTCCAAGGAAATCACCGACGAGTTTGAATCCATCAAATCCGTCAAAGACTGATCCATATTTCGCATCCTTTGCCCGCAGCTGAACGGCTGCGGGCTTTTTTTGCGCGGCAGTCCGCCGGAGCAGAGAACAGCTAAATAATACTATACAAAAATTGTCGGTTGCTATTGCATATTTTTTTATTAAAGGATATAATAAGGGTAGCAAGTATCCGATTATTGTAAAAGGGGACGATTCCGATGAAAGTCAAGATTATTTCCGACAGCACGGGCGACCTTTCTCCCGAGCTGATTGAAAAGTATGACATTGCCATTGTGCCGCTCTATGTGCTCATGGGCGACAAAATGCAGAAGGACGGCATAGAAGTAAAGCCGGAGGACATCTACGCCTATGTCAGCGAGACGGGCAAGCTGCCCTCCACCTCGGCGCCCAATCTGGACGATTTTACCGAAGAATTCAGCAAATGGCGCAGACAGGGCTATGAAATCGTTCATTTTAATATCAGCAGCGATTTCTCCAGCTCCTATCAGAACGCCTGCACCGCCGCTGCGGCGATGGACGGCGTGTATGTGGTGGACACCCGCAACCTCTCCACCGGCTCCGGTCTGGTGGTGCTCTATGCCGCCGAGCTGGCGCAGCAGGGCAAATCCGCCGCCGAAATCAAGGAAGCGTGCGACGCCGTTGCCGGCAAGGTGGAGGCGAGCTTTGTGGTGGACAGCATCGACTACCTTTACAAGGGCGGCCGCTGCTCCTCCGTTGCGGCGCTGGGCGCGAATCTGCTGAAATTAAAGCCGCTGATCGAGGTCATCGACGGCAAGATGAAGGCGGGCAAAAAGTACCGCGGCAACATCGACAAGGTGATCCTCAACTATGTCACCGACAAGCTCAAGGGCAGGGACGACATAGACAAGCACCGCATCTTCATCACCCACACCAAGTGCAGCTCCGTTACCGTTCAGCAGGTGCGCGGCAAAATCAACGAGCTGTATCCCGGCTTTGAGGAAATTCTGGAAACAACCGCCGGCTGCACCGTTACGAGTCACTGCGGCCCCGGCACGCTGGGCATTCTGTTCATCAGAAAGTAACCGAAAAAATAACATGAGTGCTCCTGCGCTCTATTCATGCCGCGCAGCGGCTATTCACGGCAAAGCCGATTCATGGCCGCAGGTCCATTCATTCCTGCGTCCGATGTACGGAGAAAACGCCTGTCGTTTCCCGCTGCAAATTGTATTCTATCAACCCGAAACAGGAGGTACCCCATGGCATTATCAACACCCAAAACACTCCGCAACCAAATGATGTATCAGATTTTCGTGCGCAACTACAGCGACGAAGGCACCTTTGCGCAGGTGGAAAAGGACCTCGACCGCATCAAGGCGCTCGGTACCGACATTGTGTGGCTCATGCCCATTCATCCCATCGGAGAGGCGCAGCGCAAGGGCACGCTCGGCTCACCCTACGCCATCAGCGACTACCGCGCGGTGAATCCCGAATTCGGCACGCTCGAGGATTTCAAATCGCTCGTCGCCGCCATTCACGACAGGGACATGCGCTGCATTATCGACGTGGTGTACAACCACACCTCGCCCGACTCCGTGCTCAGCCGCGAGCACCCCGAGTGGTTCTACCGCAAGCCCGACGGCTCCTTCGGCAACCGCGTGGGCGACTGGACGGATATTATCGACTTGGATTATTCCAACAAAGATTTATGGACCTATCAGACAGACACCCTCCGTCAGTGGGCGGAGATCGTGGACGGCTTCCGCTGCGACGTGGCGCCGCTGATTCCCATTGAGTTCTGGGAACAAGCGCGCGCCGAGGTGGCCAAGGTGCGTCCCGACGCCATCTGGCTGAGCGAATCGGTGGAGCCGGGCTTCATTGTCTACATGCGCTCGCAGGGGCTTACCGCCCTCTCGGATTCCGAAATCTACCGCGCCTTCGACATCAGCTACGACTACGACTGCTACGACGCCTTCAAGAGCGTTCTCTACGGCACGGGCAGTCTGCAAGCCTACGTTGACGCCCTCAACCGTCAGGAATACACCTATCCCGACAACTATGTGAAGCTGCGCTTTCTGGAGAACCACGACCAGACCCGCGCGCGTTTCTTCCTTCCCGACATCGCCGTGCTCAAGAGCTGGACAGCGTTCCAGTTCTTCCAAAAGGGTATGCCGCTGATTTACGCGGGACAGGAACGCGCCGTGTCGCACCTGCCGAGCCTGTTTGACAAGGACACCGTGCCGTGGGAGGATTCGGAAAACGCCGACCTCAGCGACTACATCAAGAAGCTGGCGCGCATGAAGCGCAACGAAATCTTCACCGACAGCACCTATCAGGTGAAGGCTGTCGGCGAGTCGGCGCTCACCGCCACGCATGAGAAGGACGGCAGGAAGGCAGTGGGCGTGTTCCCGCTGCAGGGACAGACCGCCTTCATCCCCGTTGACCTCCCCGACGGCATTTACGCCAACCTGCTCGACGGCAGCGCGGTAGAGGTGTTCCGCGGCGGCGTGCAGTGCCGCAGGGAGCCTGTTATCCTGATGTGCAACGCATAAATTTATTTATCTTTACATAATACCGATACCAAATAAAACGCTTCCCCCTGAAGCCGCTGTGCTTCAGGGGGATTTGGTCTGTTCACTATCAAAAAACAAATAGCCCGTAATAAAACGGTCGCCGCGCAGGGACGACGCGGAAAAGGGCAGCGGCGCGTCGGCGCAGCACAGGTTGAGCGAGGTCAGCCTGCCGTTCTCGTTGAATATGGTATAAAAATGGATGCCGTCGGTGCGCTTGTCGTTCCATGTGCAGACGATGGCAGCCGCCGCGCCGCCGAGCTGCTCGCGGAATGCCGCGCAGCTGTCGGTGCGCGTAAAGGGAACGCCCATCTTGCGGAAATACCGCCCCAGCGAACGGGGCTTGGTGCCGAACAGCCCGAACAGCCACGGCATATGCAGCCGCTGCGCCTCCTGTATCACGGCGGACAGCTCCTGCGGACAGCCCAGCCGCTTCATGACGTTATAGATCGCCACCAGCCCGCAGCCCACGCGGTCAACGGTCTTGCCCGCGCGCCCGTAGCGCAGCGCGGCAACGGCGGGGTCATCCTGTCGAAATAGATAATTGCGGCTCATACGTTTCTCCCCTTTTTTCTGTCACTGTTCATTACCCCTATTATATCCTTTTGAAATTCCTTTGTAAACTAATAATTGCTTTTTGTGCGGATATGATGTATAATACAGAGGAATGCATAACGAATTAGGAGAAATCACTATGCTGGAATTAAAAAATCTATCTTACTCGGTTGAGGACGACGGCGTTCAAAAGGAGATCCTCCACGACCTCAGCCTGAAAATTGACAACGGACGGTTTGTTGTCATCACGGGCCCCAACGGCAGCGGCAAGTCCACGCTGGCGCGGCTGATCATGGGCATTGAAAAGCCCACCTCGGGACGTATTTTCTTTGACGGGCAGGACGTCACCGACCTCGGCGTCACCGAACGCGCGAGGTTGGGCATCAGCTTCGCCTTTCAGCAGCCCGTGCGCTTCAAGGGCATCCGCGTCATCGACCTGCTGCGCCTCGCCTCGGGCAAGCCGATCGGCGTCGCGCAGGCGTGCGACTATCTTTCCGAGGTAGGCCTTTGCGCGCGCGACTACATCGAGCGCGAGATCAACGCCTCCCTCTCGGGCGGCGAGCTGAAACGCATTGAAATCGCCACCCTTCTTGCCCGTCAGACAAAGCTCAGCGTCTTTGACGAGCCCGAAGCAGGCATCGACCTGTGGAGCTTCCAGAACCTGATCCGCATTTTTGAGAACATGCGCAAGCAAATCAAGGACAGCTCCATTGTCATCATCTCGCACCAGGAGCGTATTCTCAACATCGCGGACGAAATCATCCTGCTGGCAAACGGCAGCATTAAAAAGACGGGCGACGCCGCCGAGGTGCTGCCTGAGCTGATCGGCACCGCAGCTGTGGCGGACGCCTGCGAACGACTGAAATAAGGAGGGGTACACATGCTGGATTTAAATATTGACGACGTCGGCAAGCAACTTTTGGCGGAAATCGCCGACATTCACGACACGCCTGCGGGCGCGTATAACTTCCGCGTCAACTCCCAACTGGCGGGCAGGCACACCACCGACAACATCGACATCATGACCAAAGAGGGGCTGCCGGGCATTGATATCTTCATCAAGCCCCGCACCAAGGGCGAGAGCGTCCACATTCCCGTGGTCGTCAGCGCCTCGGGCATTAAAGAAACGGTCTATAACGACTTTTTCATCGGCGACGACTGCGATGTGGTCATCGTGGCAGGCTGCGGCATAGACAACTGCGGCGAGCACGACGCGCAGCACGACGGCATTCACCGCTTCTATGTGGGCAGGAACGCGCACATCCGCTACGTGGAAAAGCACTACGGCAGCGGCGACGGCAACGGCAAGCGCATCCTCAATCCGCAGACGGAGGTCTACATGGAGGAAGGCAGCAGCATGGAGATGGAGATGGAGCAAATCAAGGGCGTGGACTCCACCGTGCGCACCACCATCGCCGAGCTGAA
Source organism: uncultured Eubacteriales bacterium (assembly GCA_900316815.1). Classification (GTDB taxonomy): domain Bacteria; phylum Bacillota; class Clostridia; order Oscillospirales; family Acutalibacteraceae; genus Ruminococcoides. Next base: position 4,829 of record ONEN01000046.1, read on the forward strand.
GGAGGGCGCCAAGCTGGTTGTCAAGGAACGCCTGATGACCCACGGTGCACAGGTTGCCGAGAGCGACTACAAGGTGACGCTCAACGGCGCCGACTCCACCGCCGACGTGGTATCGCGCTCCGTCGCGCGGGACAACTCCACGCAGACCTTCAACGCCAGAATCACGGGCAACGCGCCCTGCAACGGTCACACCGAATGCGACTCCATTATCATGGACAGCGGCAAAATCCTCGCCATTCCCTCGCTGGAGGCAAACGACGTGGACGCCATGCTCTTTCACGAGGCAGCCATCGGCAAAATCGCGGGCGACCAGCTGATCAAGCTGATGAGCCTGGGACTCACCGAAGCGGAGGCAGAAGAACAGATCATCAAGGGCTTTCTGCGGTAATTTTTTGATTATCAATTCTATACCATATATTAGTATACGGCAGCTTGACAGAAAAACAGTAACAGAATAGAAAAAAATAACAGGGACGTTGTTCTTACACGTCCCTGTTTCTGTTTGTTGAAGGTAATTTGCGTGTTGCTTAACCCTTGACCGCGCCTGCGGCAACGCCCTTGATGATGTACTTCTGGCAGATGAGGTAGAAAATAATGATCGGAATAATCGAGAGGAAAATCATTGCCATCATAGCGCCGAGGTTCATCGAACCGTAGCTGCCCGTCGTCGTCAGCTGGATGTGCATGGGGATATTGCGGTACTTCGCAAGATCGAGCACCAGAGACGGCAGGAGGTAGTCGTTCCAAACCCACATGATTTCCAGAATACCAACGGAAATCAGGGTAGGCTTGAGCATCGGGAACACGACCAGGAAATAGGTTTTCAGCGGACCGCAGCCGTCGATAGACGCCGCCTCCTCTATCTCAATCGGGATAGATTTGGCGAAGCCGACGAACATAAAGATAGCCAGTCCGGCACCGAAGCCCAGATAGATAAACGGAATGGTCCACGGGGTGTTCATCTTGAGGGTGTCCGCAGTCTTAGACAGTGTAAACTGTACCATCTGGAAGGGGACCACCATGGAGAACACGCACAGATAATAGAAGATTTTGCAGAACAGGCTGTTCACGCGCGCCACATACCAGGCGGCCATGGAGCAGAACAGCAGAATCAAAAAGGCTGACATCACCGTGATGATGACGTTGAACAGCACGGCTTTCCAGAACGGGAACGAGCCTGCAGTCATACCCGTAACGTAGTTATCGAATCCAACAAAGGTGTCGCCTACCGGTAACCCAAAGAGATTTGACTTAACCGCGTCAGCTTTTTTGAACGTATTGATGAGAATGGTGAGAATAGGCATCATGTAAATGATGCAGATGAACGCGAGAACAACCGACATAACGGTTTTACGCGCTTTTTCCTGTTTTAATGATGTCTGCTTAGCCATTACTGCTGCACCTCCTTCTTTCTGGTTGCAGCCAGCTGAGCAATGCCCAAAGCCGCTACAAAGAGGAAGAATACAACCGCCTTCGCCTGCGCCATGCCGCGCGTTGCCGCGTTGGAGTAGCCGTTGGAGATATTCAGCGCAAGCATTTCCGTCAGACGTCCGGGCTTACCGTTGGTGAGCGCCAGGTTCTGGTCATAGAGCTTGAAGCTGTTGGTCAGCGTCAGGAAGGTGCAGATGGTGATGGAGGGCATCACGTTCGGAATGATGACGCGGAACAGGGTCTGGCTCTTGGTGGCGCCGTCGATTTTTGCCGCTTCCAGCATATCGTCCGGCACAGCCTGCAGTCCTGCGATGTAAATGATCATCATATAACCGACCTGCTGCCAAAGCAAGAGGATAATCAGTCCCCAGAAGCCGTAGGTCGCATTGTCAACCAGGTTCTGCGTGGTGTACAGATCCAGCAAACCGTCAAAAATCATGGACCAGAGATAACCCAGAACGATACCGCCGATGAGGTTCGGCATGAAGAAGACGGTACGGAACAGGTTGGAGCCCTTGGCGCCCTGCGTCAGCGCGTACGCGATGGCGAATGCCAGCAGGTTGATCAGAATAACGCTGATAACGGCGAACGCGGCGGTAAACAGGAACGAATGGAAAAACGTCTTATCCGCAAACGCCTTGACGTAGTTGTCAAAGCCCTTGAGCTTGGCATCGGAAATGGTGCTGAACTTGCCGCAGAAGGAAAGGTAAATACCTTGACCGAACGGCCAGAGGAAGCCAAAGATAAACGATACAAAAACAGGACCGATAAACAGCCACGACCATTTGCGCATAGAGCGCTTTGTCATGGAGCTGTGACCTGTTTTGAATGTCCTCTTCGACTTTTTTGCCGCGGGCTTCGCAGCCGCGGCGGGTTTCGTCGTTGAAGATTGATTCGTACTCAATGTTTGCCTCCTGTTCACGGTGTAAATACCGTGCAGTATTACTTAAAACCAAACGAAAACGGGGCAGGCGAACGCCGCCCGCCCCGAAAATATTGTCAGAAAATTAGTCCTTAACTGCCTCGTACTGAGTAGCCCAACCGTCAACAAATGCTTTCTTAACGCCTTCCCAGTTAGCGTCGCTCTGGTCAGCATTGTAAGCGTTCAGCGCGGAAACGAGGTCCTTGCGGTACTCGTCAACGTTCGGCTGATAGTTGGTAGCCCAATCCATTACATAGCAGCCGTCGTCAGAATACTTCTTCGCATTCTTCAGGAAGCCGTTGGAGGACTCTACAGCGCTCTTGTAAGGCATAATACCGAGCTGGCCAACCATTTCCTTGGAAGCTTCGGGATCGGTTACGAGCCATACCATGAAGTCGATGGTAGCCTGCTGATCAGCCTCGGAAACCTTGGCGTTAACAGCCCAGCAGTTCTCGGTGCCGCAGTTGAGGCCGGCTTTTTCTTCGCCCTCAACACCGCAGTAGTAGGGGATCATAACAGCGTTGGGAACCTTCTCGGAAACCGCAGCATACTCCCAGGAGCCGTTTACAAAGAAAGCAGCCTTGCCGTCTTTGAACTCAGCCTCTGCGTCGTGGCCGCCCGCAGACAGAGCAGTGGGCTCAGTGAGAGAGTTGTTGATGCAGAGATCATACAGATTCTTGTAGTTGGGGAGGTAGTCGCCGGTGATGGTGGCGGGGCACTCGGTCCAAGCCTTGCCTGCAGCCTTCTCCTCGTAGAAGTACTCGAGGTTAGCCATGTGTCCGGTGAATCTCCAGGAAGAGCTGTCGTCCATATCACAGGAAGTGAACGCGTCGAAGCCAAGCTCGCCGGCTCTCTTGTGGATATCTTCTACAACAGTCTTGAGTGTGTCAAAGTTCTTGATGTCGTCCATCTTGTGGCCCGCTTTTTCAACCAGATCGGGGTTAACGATGAGGCCGTAGCACTCATAGCAATAACCGATGGAAACAAGCTTGCCGTCAGCGTCTGTCAAGTTGTAGTCCTGTGTGTCGAGTTCCTTGGCAATAGCGGTGTCCTTCAGGTCAAGAGCATAGCTGCCCCAGTCCTTAACGCCCTGCTGGTTGCCGATAATGAACAGTGTAGGCGGATTGGACTTGTCCATTTCAGCGGTGAGGGTAGTGATGTAGGTGCCGGAAGCGGCAGTTACAACCTTAACCTCTACGCCCTTATCCTCTGTGTACTTCTTCGCAAGCGCCTGCAGTGTTTCGTCGATTTCGGGTTTGAAGTTCAGCCAATAAACGGAGCCCTTAGCGCCGTCGGTCTTGGTGCCCTCGTCCTTGGTTGCGTCCTTGCTGCCGCCACCGCAGCCGGCAAGCACGGTTCCTGCCATCAGAGCAGCCATACCAAAAGCGGCCGCTCTCTGGAGATGTGTCTTTTTCACGTTAATCACCTTTTCTAAATAGTATTTATCCGTTTAACGCACCGGATATCCGCGTGGGAAGAATAAACTCCTCTCCTTACTCCTATGATACCATTAAACGACTAAAAAAGCAATAGTTTTTTGGTAACACTGTTGAAAACAAATTCCCGATTTTATGCGGAAATGCCAAAAGGTTACAATATCGTAATCGGTTCATTTCGGCACGAAGGGAACAAATCACTCACCCCTGCTGTTCCGCGCGCAGCAGCGCCAGCTTGCGGTTGAGCAGCGCCACGGGCAGTCCCACCACATTATAGTAATCGCCGCGGATCTCCTTTACCAGCAGCGCGCCCTTGCCCTGAATGCCGTAGGCGCCCGCCTTGTCGGTCGTTTCGCCCGTAGCGACGTAGGCGTTGATCTCCTCGTCGCTCAGCGGATAAAACTCCACCTCGGTGGTCTGCGAGAAGGTCAGCTTCTGCTCGCCCCTGATAATGGCGCAGCCCGTAATGACGCGGTGCGTTTTGCCCGAGAGCATTTTGAGAATCTCAAACGCCGTCTTTTCGGTGCCGGGCTTGCCGATCATGAGATTATCGATAAACACGCCCGTGTCACAGCCGATGACAGTGTCGCCGGGATGGTTTTTGCTCACCTGCACCGCCTTTTTCAGCGCCAGGTATTCGGGCACGCAGTCGAGCGGAACATTCTCCGCGCGGCTCTCGTCTATATCGGCAGGTTCAATGATAAAGCTGGGGCTGATGAGCCGCAGCAGCTCCTTTCTTCGCGGAGAGTTGGAAGCCAGTACAATCATGCAATCACGTCCTCATATGTTGATAATGGTATACTAATATAATACTATTTAAAAGGGCATTTGTAAAGCGGTTTTTCGCCCGAATACGGCGCCGCTCCGCAAAGAAAAAGAGCCGTCAAAAGACAACTCTCCCCTGTTACAGCCGGCGGTTCCAGTTTTTGAGCGCGTCAAAGGTCTCGGCGCTGATGACATGCTCAATTTTGCACGCGTCGGCAACGGCCTGCTCCCCGCTGACGCCGAGCTTCACAAACAGCTCGCTGAGCACCGTGTGCCGTTCATAAGTGCGCTCGGCAACTTCCAGACCCGCCTCGGTCAGATTCAGACCGCCGTCCTTGCCGACGGTCAGATAGCCGCCCTCGCGCAGCAGGCTTACCGCGCGGCTGACGCTCGGCTTGGAATAGCCCATCCGCTCGCAAACGTCGATAGAGCGCACGAAGCCTCTTTCCTGATGCAGCACCAGGATGGTTTCAAGATACATTTCTCCCGATTCCTTCAGTTGCACCATCATCACTCCCGTTCCGTTATGTCGTTATGGTATTACTATATCACAAACAACACAAAATAGCAATTATTTCAGTGCCCCTTTTGAAAGAATGTATTTAACAAAGCCTTCTGCTAACGGGGCGCTATAACGCGGGCAGAAACGGTTAAGTTGCTTCAATACGCCGATAGCGCGGTTTGCCCCGTCGTGGCAACGACCGGCCGGGTGCCCCGGCGGTCAGTGCCCCTTTTGACAGAATGCATTTTGCAAAACGTTTGGCTAACGGGGCGTCATAACGTGGGAGAAAACGAAAAGTTACTATCGGGCGTTGCTTGTGCAGTTAGGGCTTGATTTCTTGAGGGAATTGGTATAAAATAGGAAAGTACGATTTTAAAAAAGAAGGTATGGAAATGCTTACACTCGATAAGTTTTATCACGCTTCCTATGTGCTCAAGGACGTAATCCGTCCCACGCACCTGGTAAAGGCTCCCGGCATCACCGACGAATGCGACGTGTATCTCAAGCCCGAAAACCTGCAGATCACAGGCTCCTTTAAGGTGAGAGGCTCGGGCTACAAGATTTCGCAGCTCTCCGACGAGGAGAAGGAGCGCGGCGTTATCGCCTGCTCGGCGGGCAACCACGCGCAGGGCGTGGCGCTGGCGGCAACCAAGTACGGCATCAACTCGCTCATCTGCCTCCCCGACGGCGCGCCTATTTCCAAGGTAGAGGCAACCAAGGGCTACGGCGCGAAGGTGTGCATGGTTCCGGGCGTGTATGACGACGCGTACAAAGAGGCGCTTCGTCTGCGCGACGAGAAGAACTACACCTTTATCCACCCCTTTGACGATGAAAACGTCATTGCGGGTCAGGGTACCATCGGTCTGGAGATTCTCAACGAGATGCCCGACGTAGACGCGGTTGTCGCGGCTATCGGCGGCGGCGGTCTGCTCTCGGGCGTAGCCTGCGCCATCAAGAACCTCAACCCCAACATCAAGGTCTACGG
>ONEN01000254.1 GCA_900316815.1 uncultured Eubacteriales bacterium
CCAACTGAGCTAATGAGTCATGGGGTGGAATGACGGATTCGAACCGTCGGTCTCCAGTGCCACAAACTGGCGCGTTAACCAACTACGCTAATCCCACCAAATATGGCGCGCCAAAAGGGACTCGAACCCCTGACCTACTGCTTAGAAGGCAGTTGCTCTATCCAGCTGAGCTATTGGCGCTTGTCTGAATCAAATCAGCCTTTATATTATAGCCGCAACTTCCCCGTTTGTCAATAGATTTTCCAAATTATTTTTGAAAAACTTAAAAATTATTTAATTCCGACATAAACAGATTTTTAAATATCGACGCCAGCTGCTTATTGCGGTATTTCTTGTCAAAGGTCACGTCGCGGATCAGGTGCAGGAAGTCGGGCAGCTCGTAGGGCTGCCGCTCGCTGAGCAGCTCCAGCTCCAGCGTCGCCTTATCCGCCCAGAACGGGTAGACGTCCAGCTCAAAATATTCGCCGTGCCACACAAGGCAGTATCTGTCCTTGGAGAGGATGCCCTGCAGGCAGTCCCGGCGGTTGAGATATGCCTGATACTCGTCTTCGGTGATGTAATCCTCTATCTCGATCCGCTTCATGTCGTTGATTTTATGCTTCACCGTTTTGATATACAGCGCGTCAGCGCCCTCTCCCCTCTTGCGCACGCGGAACTGACCGTCCTCGGGCGTGGTGAGATACGCCTGCGTAATGGGTATCCGCCGGCAGGTCGGAAGGCTTTGCAGCAGATTAATGTCGGGATAGGCGATCAAAAACTTCAATTCAATTTCCAGCGGCTCGGGCACGCCCAGCACACCCAGCACCTCGTTGAGCAGCCGCTCCAGTTTATCGGCAAAGTCGCCCCTGTTGTCCACCACGCGCAAATGCTGCGTGCCGACCCACAGAGAGAGGATCCTGTTATCCAGCGCGCGCGCCTGCTCCGGATCCTCGCCGCGAACGCCGTTGCTGTCTGTTGTGTAATAGGTCTCCGCGCCGTCGGCGGCGGTCACCATGTGCAGCACCGCGTCGTAGCGGTTGCGGATACGCGCTTCATTCAGCCCGTGCTCGCCCGCGTAGCGCGCGAACTCCTCGCCGCTGACGTAGGCGCGGCTGTCCAGCAGACCGCGGTCGCAGAGTATCAGCACTTTTTTAGCGGTGGATTCCTTCGCCGATTGCAGCGCTTTTTCCTCCTCCTCCAGCTGATTCTGAAACAGCAGGCTGTGGAAGGCATAGCTGCCCATGCTTTCGGGTGTTTTGCCGCTCTCCATCAGGGCGGTCGCCTGCTCGGGCACCGCGATGACCTGCACGCCGTGCGCGGCAAGCTGCTCGCGGATGTAAGATACAGCGGTGGTCTTGCCTGCGCAGGGACCTCCTGTGAGCGCGATTTTCGTGATTTCTGTCATTTTTTCATCACCCTATTCTATTATATAACGTATTTTCTCTGTTATATTTCCAAAAGAGAATTATAGTGATATAGTAAAGTGCTAAAATGGGAAACGGTAGATTTAATCCAATTCAAAGGAGTAATAGAAAATGGCAAAACAAAACATTGACTGGTCAAATCTCGGCTTTGGCTACCTGCCCACGGGCGAGCGTTATGTTGCCAACTACAAGGACGGCAAGTGGAGCGAGGGCGAAATGACCACGGATTCCACCATCACCATCAGCGAGTGCGCGGGCGTGCTGCAGTATGCGCAGACCGTATTTGAAGGCTTGAAGGCCTACACCACCGTTGACGGCAAAATCGTTGTGTTCCGTCCCGACCTCAACGCACAGCGTCTGGAGGAGAGCGCCAAGCGCCTTGAAATCCCCGTATTCCCGCAGGAAAAATTCCTCGAGGCGGTGGAAACGGTCGTGGACGTGGAATCCTTGGCGGAAGCGTATATCCTCAGCGAAATCGCGTGTGACCCGGACATCTACTGGTCCAGCTTCTACATGAGCGTCGACCTGAGCGACGGCGGCAGCGGGAAACTGCGTTTTGAAGCCCCGTGGGACTTCGACTCGGCCATGGGAAACCGCTACGTCATTGAGAACGGAAAGGGCTTCCACGCAGCCAATGTGGTGGATGACGTAAAACATGTTTACCGGGCGATCAACCCATGGC
>ONEN01000052.1 GCA_900316815.1 uncultured Eubacteriales bacterium
TCGGACGCCGCGCTGCTGCCGTTTTTGATTTTGACGGGGATATATTTGGCGTTTTCGGTTTTGTCCATGCCCTTGATCACGCGCACATCGTCGAGCAGCAGGCCGTTCATTTTAAAATCGTCGTTGATTTTCCGCTGTATCGCTTCCTCGTCCAGCCCGTCGGCGGCGATATTCGGCACCACGGCAGGCATATAGAGGATGCCCGCCGGCGTAAATTCGCCGTAGCGCGCTCCTCCCCCGCGCTCGATGGCGCAGAGATAGAGCAGCATCTGCATATTCAGACCGAAAAGGATGTCGGACAGCTTAAAGGTTTTGGCGCCCGTTTTGTAGTCGATAATGCGCAGGTAGTCGCCGCCGTCGGTGTGCATCACATCGACCCTGTCCACGCTGCCGCAGACGGCGATGTTCTCACCCGTGGGCAGCTTGACCGTGTAGGCGGGAATGTCTCTGCCTATGTTCAGCTCACAGTCGGCTACCTCGAAGTCGCTTTGGCGCAGCTCATCGATGAGGTGCCGCAGCAGCAGCAAAAGATTGCCGCAAAGCACGTCCAGCCGGTAAAGGAAGGACTTTTCCTTGCTTTCGCCGCCGCCCAGATAGCCCTCGAGATACGCGTCTACCGTGCTTCGGATAAAAGCGGAAAGCTGCCCGTCGGTCATGGCGGCGTATTCTTCCTTTGAATAGTCCTTGAAGAAGCGCTCGAGAATGTAGTGTACCATGGTGCCGTATTCCATGGGATTGATTTCGGCCTTCAGGCGCTCGCGCACGCGCAGACCGTAGGTACAGAAGTAGGCGAAGCGGCACTTGCTGAATTTCTCCACCTGAGAGGCAGAGACGGTGAGCTGTTCGCCGAACAGCAGCCGCGCGTTTTCGGGCTGCTCAATGCGGAAGGGCGAACGGTCGAGCGCGCGCCTGACGGCGTCGGCTCCCGCCGCATAGCGCGGATTGTCGCGGAAAAACGCGCCCAAGCCCTTCAGCTCCGCCATATCGCCCGAAAGCGAACGCGCGTATTCCTCAAAGGCAGGCGTCAGCGCGAGCATGGCGTCGCTTCTGCCGTCGTAGTCAAACCTGTCGGTGACGCGCAGGTTCGGGAAAATTTTCAGCACCTCGCTTACGATGGACGAGGGCTTTTTTTTCTCTCCCTCCATGCTCATGCAGGGGTAGCTGACATAGAGCAGCGCGGAGGGCGCGGTCACGGCGCAGTATGCCATATAGGTCTCCAGATTGCCGATATAGGCATAATCATCGCTGATGGTAATATCGTTCAGCAGCAGCTGCTTGATTTCGTAGTCGGAGAACAGGCCCGTAGCGTGCGGCACGGCGGGAAATTCACCGTCGCAGCAGCCGATCAGGAACGCCGCCTGTTGAGACGTATTGCGCACGCGCTGCACGGTAGTGACCTCCACGCAGTCGAGCGTCTGCGGTATGCGTGAAAATTCTATATTGGAAATTTGAATGATCAGCAGCTCGTAATACCGCTCCGGCGAAAGGGGTATCTCCCCCACTGCCGCCACGATTTTATCGAGCGCGTCGGTCAGCAGGCTCCACACCCTGACCTGCTCCGCGCCCAAGCCCTTTTCGCTACGCTCCAGCGTATCATACATGGCGGAGAGCGCGTCGGGGGCGTCCAGCTCCACCAGCAGCTGCCAGAGCCGCTCGGAGATTTCCCGACCTGTTTTGCCCTTGCAGTCCGCGCGGAAGGCAAGCAGCGGCTCCGCCACGCGCCTGCGCACACCCTCTACCTTGGCGAGGGCTTCCCTGTCCGCGTCGGTAAATTCATCCGCATAGCCGCGCGGATTGAGCGTAAACGGCTCGCACAGCCGCCTGCCGCTGATATTCCAGATGTAGAGGTAGTTTTCAAGGGCGCTTATTTCCTTTTCGGAAATATCCGTCAGCCCCGTTTTCAGCAGCGAGAGAAAATCCTCGCGCGCAAAACCCTCGGTCACCAACCGGAAGATGCTGTTGAGCAGCCGCGCGGCGGGCTTGACGTTCACATCCTGATGACTGTCCGTAAAATAGGGAATATCGTATTTTTCGAGCATGACGTCGAGTATGCCGCGGTAGGGCTTGCTGTCGCGGCAGATGACGGAAATATCCCTGTAACGGAAGCCCTGCTCCATCACGAGCCGCTTGATACGCCGCGCCACAAACTCACATTCATCATAGAGGTCGGCGGCGCTGTAAACCGTGATTGCCCGCGGCTCCTCCTCGTATGACGTAAAGCGGCGGCGGAAAATACCCTCTTCCAGACGGATAAGGTCGTCGTTTTGAAAACGCAGCGGCTCCGTCTTTCGGACAGGCGTTTTGATATCGACAAATTCGCGCTTCGCCATGTCCCTGAGTCCGTCGCAGGTGGCGTGGGTAATCTGAAACACCTCGTCATTGAGCCGCCCCTCGGGGTCGAGAGTGAGGGCGATATTCACCTCGCGGCAGCGCGTGAGTAAAATGCGGATGATATCCAGCTGCACCTTGGTGAAGCCGCTGAACAGGTCGATGAACAGCACCCTGTTTTGAAAGATGGTTTGATTCTCCAAAAGAATATTTTTCAGCCGCTCGAGATTGTCAAGCGGGTCGACATAGCTCTGCGAGAGCAGCGCGTCAAAGGCGTCGAGCACCAGCGCGGTCTCGGTCAGCTTGATTTTCAGCGTATCGTCGGCGATATTCTCCGCCGCGCCGCGCAGCATGGCGGTGGTTATGCCGTTCTTCTTGCACTCGGCAAGCGTGGCAAGGAGCATATCCCCCACCGCGCGCGAACGCCTTGCGGGCAGCAGGGTGAGCTTTTCGCTGAGCGGCTCCAGCGCGATGCTCATCAGCACCGCGCGCGTGCCGTCGTCAATCACATTGAGGGGCACAAAGCGCGTCTTTGCAAACACATGGCGGCACATGCCGTCAAAGCCGAACACCTCCACGCGCTTGCAGAGCCGCGCGCCGAGCGTGTCCAGAAACGCCTTTTCCGTTTCAAAGGAGCTTTGGTCGGGAACCAGCATGAGCACCTGCTCCTCACCGCCCTCCACCAGCTCCCTGATTCTGTTATGTATGGCGGCGGTTTTACCCGTGCCGCTTCTTCCTAAAATAAATCGCAACATCATCGTCACCCGTGAAATTCCGAGGTCAGCGCCTCGAACAGTTCCACAATAAAAAATTTGTATTCCTGCTGTTCGTCGCGGACTATATGATAGCCGTTTTCGCCCAGCGCTTTCTTTGTTTTGCCGTCTCCCTGTTTCTCCGTGTTGATGCAGAGCGAAGGGAACATCACGCACCACCAGTTGTGTCCCTTTCCCTCGCCGATGGTCAGGCGCAGGGCGTCATAGGTGCCCGAGGGAAGCGTGTACCGCTCATAGGTTCCGGTGGGAAAATACATGCGCGTCAGCTCGGCGCGCACGGAATAGGTACAGCCGCTCCGCTGAATTTCCCGCGCGGCTGCCCGCGCGAAGTCCTCCAGATGCGCCGCCGTCAGCGCCTCCGCCTCCTCCTTGCTCTGCGCCCGCTCAAAGAGCGGCTGCGAACAGGCAAGCACCGCGTCGCGCACCCGCAGCTTCAGCGCCTGATCCGCCTCTGTGTCGGAATTGGCAATGATATGCAGGCGGAACACCTCGCCGCTGATGTCGGCGCACGCCGCCTGAAAGGGAATCATCGAATAGAGCACCGTGAGCACAAACGCCGCGCACGCCGCCTTGAGAAACAGCTTCATAAAAACAACCTGCCTTTTATTCATTTTCTTTATAAGAATTATGGGCAGGTTGGTCATCACTTATTCAATTGAACACCCGATTTTTACGGGCCTGCAGAGGAAGGTTTGCGGATAGTCCGCCTTTAACGCCTCCGCGCATTGTTTTGCCTTGCTCTCCGACGCGAACACCGCGAACACCGCCGAGCCTGAGCCCGACATGCCCGCGCCCTTTGCCTTGCAGTCGAGCATACGCTTCTTGATGGCGACCACCTCGGGGATCTGCAGCGCCGGCTCAAAGTCGTTGAAGATGGTGGACGTGATCATAAACAGATCGCGGCTGCACAGCGCCTTCACCATTTCGTCGGTATAGCAGGGATGCGGCGGCAGCGCGTCCACCTTCCGGTACGCCTCCGCGGTGGAGACGCTCACGGTGTCGGGCTTGCAGATGACGATAAACACGCCGTGCAGCGACGGGAGCCTGCGCATGGTCGCGCCGATGCCCGTGCAGAGCTTGGTGCCGCCCTCGATGCAAAACGGCACATCCGCGCCGACCCGCTCGCCGATGTCCAGCATTTCCTTCGGGGTCAGCTTCGTGTTGAAAAGGCAGTTGAGTCCCACGATCACCGCCGCGCCGTCGCTGCTTCCGCCCGCCAGCCCCGCCTGTGTGGGAATCGTCTTGTCAATCCGGATATGCACTCCCGAAACGGGCAGACGGCAGGCGTCAAAGAACTTGTAAGCCGCCTTGGCGCAGATATTGCTGTCGTCGCAGGGAACGCCCTCGTAATCGCAGGAAACCGTCACCTTGCCGCTGTCGTTGTCGCTGAGGGTGATTTCATCGTACAGATCCACCGTCTGCATCACCGTCGCCAGCTCGTGGTAGCCGTCGGGACGCTTGCCGAGAACGTCGAGGGACAGGTTGATTTTGGCGGGCGCCTTCAGCTTAATCTCCATGATGAAGCTCCTCCACAAACTCCCTGATACGCGTGAGCGCAACCTTCAGATGCTTGAGCGAGTAGGAATAGGACACGCGCACAAAGCCCTCGCCGCATTCGCCGAACGCGTTGCCGGGCACGACCGCCACATGCTTTTCCATGATCAGGCGAGTGCAGAACTCCTCGGAAGTAAGCCCCGTGGACTTGATGCAGGGGAACACATAGAACGCGCCCAGCGGCTCAAAGCAGCTGAGTCCCATCTCGTTGAAGCCGTCCACGACCAGGCGGCGGCGCATATCGTACTCGTCGCGCATGTGCTTCACGTCGCGGTCGCCGTTTTTCAGCGCCGTACTGGTGCAGCTTGGTCATCTGGGCAATGATCGGCGCGGGACCGAGGGCGTAGCCGAGGCGCCAGCCCGTCATGGCATAGGACTTGGAAAAGCCGTTGATGACGATGGTGCGCTCGTACATGCCGTCGACGGAGGCGATGGACACATGGTTGAGGTTGCCGTAGGTCAGCTCGCAGTAGATCTCGTCAGAGAGCACCATCAGGTCATGGCGCTTCACCACCTCGGCGATCTCCTCCAGATCGCGGCGCTCCATGATGGCGCCCGTGGGATTGTTCGGGAACGGCAGCACCAGCAGCTTGGTGTTGGGGGTGATTGCCGCCTCCAGATCGGAAGCCTTCAGGCGGAAGTTATCCTCGTTTTTGGTGTTGATGACCACAGGCGTGCCGCCCGCCATCACGCACAGCGGCTGATAGCACACGAACGCGGGCTGCGGAATGATCACCTCGTCGCCCTTTTCAACCAGCGTGCGGAACGCAAGGTCGATCGCCTCGCTGCCGCCCACGGTGACAAGCGCCTGCTCCGAGGGGCTGTATGTAAGCGAAAAACGTCTTTCGTAGTAGTTGGCGATCTCCCTGAGCAAATCGGAAAAGCCGCGGTTCGGCGAGTACCAGGTTCTGCCCTTTTCCAGACTGCGGATACCCTCGTCGCGGATATGCCACGGGGTCTGGAAATCGGGCTCGCCGATGCTCAGCGAAATCACATGATCCATCTCGTTGGCAATATCAAAGAATTTGCGGATACCCGACGGACTGATCGAACGGATACTGCTGTTCAGGTATTTATCGTAATCTATCACAGGATAAGACTCCTCTCGTCTTGTTCATCGTCGAAATCGGCAAGGTTCATGCCCCTGTCCTTGTAGCGGCGCATGATGAAGTGCGTGCCCGTTGACAGCACGCCCTCGATGGTGGAGAGCTTTTTGGCGACGAACATGCCGATGTCCTGCATGGTCTGTCCGCGCACGATCAGCGCCAGGTCGTAAACGCCCGCCATCAGATAGACGGACTCCACCTCCTCAAAAGCCATGCACATGCCCGCGATGTCGTCGAAGCCGGTTTCTTTCTTGGGAGTGACCTTCAGCTCGATCAGCGCCTCCACAAAGCTGTCCTCCATGCTCTCCCAGTTGACGACCGCCTGATAGCCCTTGATGATACCCTTGCTCTCGTATTCCCTGATCTGCGCCTTAATTAAATCCTCCGGCTCGTTGAGCATGGCCGCGAGCTCGGCGGTTGAGAATTGCGCGTTTTTGCATAAGAGATTTAACAGCTTGTCCATAATAGTTCCTCCGTTTCCATAGGGAACGGCCGCAGGGCGCGAAGCCCCGCGGGTCCCCTAACATCTTGCTTCTATTTTAGCGGTCTTTTCGACCGTGTTGATCAAATGGGCGCAGATCGCCGCCGCTACGCCGTACAGCTCGTTTTCCTCGTCGGCAATCTCCAGCGTGCAGTAATCCGCGTGTCTGCGGTGACTGAGAATGACGGTTTTATCCACGTCGATGATCATAAAATTGCCCGAAGCGATGCTGCCGTTGACATGCCAGTTGTTGCCGTAAAAGTAAGACAGGAGTCCGCCCTTTACGGGAACCATCACAAAGGTAATATGCGATTTTTTGACGCGCAGCACAAAGGTATAGGTGCCGACAATGGGAAGGCGGCGGATTTTCGCCACTGTTTCTCCCCTGCCGTTCAGCAGCAGCAGATTGGTTTTTTTCGTGACCTTGGTTCTGACCGGCGCCGCGCAGTATTTCTCAGCGCCCGACTCGTCATAGACGGCAAAACCGGTGTCTCCTGCCGAAACCAACCGTTTCAGATAAAGCTTCATACATCATCACCGAAAAAATAATAACCACAGGCGCACCGACGGGCACACCTGTGATTATTATACACCATTTCATTCGTTTATACAAGCCCCTATCGGCGGCGTGCACGGAAATCAATTATTAAACAATGAGCGCCAAAGCGCTCAATTCATGCCGCCGGGCGACCCGGCAGTCAGTGTGCCTATCGAAGGAGCGGCGTTTCAACAACGTCGGATAAACGGCACGTCCGACCGCGTGCATGACGGTTAGGTTGCTAACAAACGCTGTTTGCGCGGATCGGATGCAACGTCACGTTGCCGGAAACGATAAATGGTTTTTCCTGCGTCGGCACAGGAATGAACGGTTGCTTCGCAATAGGATTTACTGCGTAATGAATGGTGCCTGCGGCACATGAATTGCCGCTTTGCGGCATGGTACACTCAATCCTCAGTCATTGATACCGTTCTGGAGCTTGCACGCCCTGAGCGTGTTCTGCATGAGCATGGCGATGGTCATGGGACCCACGCCGCCCGGAACGGGCGTGATGAACGAGCACTTATCCTTGACGGCTTCAAAATCGACGTCGCCGCAAAGCTTGCCGTTCTCGTCCCTGTCCATGCCGACGTCAATCACGACCGCGCCTTCCTTCACCATATCCGCCTTCACGAACTTGGGAATACCGACGGCGGCAACCAGGATATCCGCGCGGCGGCAAACCTCTGCGAGATTTTTGGTGCGACTGTGGCAGATGGTGACGGTGCCGTTCTCGTGGAGCAGCAGCATACCCATCGGCTTGCCGACGATGTTGCTTCTGCCGATCACCACGCACTCCTTTCCCTCAACGGGAATCTGATAGGAACGGAGCATTTCCATGACGCCCGCAGGGGTGCAGGGCAGAAATTCGTAGTCGCCCAGCATGATTTTGCCGACGTTCACCGCGTGGAACGCGTCCACGTCCTTCTGCGGATTGATGGCGGCGATGACCGCCTTGTCGTCGAGGTGCCCGGGAAGGGGCAGCTGCACCAGGATGCCGTTGATGTTCTCCCTGGTGTTGAGCGTGTCCACCAGCGCGAGCAGCTCCTCCTGCGTTGTTTCGGCGGGCAGCGCGTACTCCTCCGAGATAAAGCCGACCGCCTCGCACGCCTTCTTTTTATTGTTGACATACACGCGGGAGGCAGGGTCGTCGCCGACGATGACGACCGCCAGACCGGGCGTGATGTGATACGCTTCCTTCAGCGCGTCAGTGCGCTCTTTGATGCTTTGCTTTACTTCTGACGATACCTTTTTTCCGTCTATAATCTGCATAGAAAGGATCCTCCCTCTTGATATTGATAAGCAGCATAATCAATCCGATGACCATAATGAACGCCGACAGCACCTGCGACACGCGGATATCCATGCCGAACAGCTGAACGGGCAGGTACAGGCTGTCTGTGCGCAGCCCCTCGACGATCATGCGTTCAAAGCCGTACCACACGAGATACAGATAAAAAATCTGTCCCGCGTAGCGCTGGCGGTATTTGCCGAAGAAGTGGAGCACCGCCACACCCAGCAGGCACCACAGGCTCTCGTACAGGAAGCAGGGGTGTACCGCCGTGACCTGTCCGTTGACGACGGTGTTCTCGCTGAGCATACGCCACGGCAGATCCGTGGGAGCGCCGAACGCCTCCTGGTTCATAAAGTTGCCCCATCTGCCGATGCCCTGACCGATGAGAAAGCCGACCATGGTAATATCGAGAATCGGCATGAATTTTAACCGCTGTATCTTCGCCATCACAAAGCCGCCCAGCAGCGCGCCGATGATGCCGCCGTAAATGGCAAGACCGCCCTCGTGAATGTACAAAATCGAAATCGGGTCGGAGGCGTAATCCTCCCAGGCGAACGCGACATAATACAGCCGTGCGCCGATAATGCCCGTGACCAGTCCCACCAGCACGCAGTTGAACAGCTTGGACGCATTGACGTTGTAGCGCGGCGCGCTCCGCCACGCGTACAGCAGCGCCAGCAGCAGACCCGCGGTGATGATCAGCCCGTACCAGTAAACGGAATAGCTGCCGATGGTAAAGGCGACGTTGCTGATGTCAAACTCCCAGCCGACGCCGGGAAACTGCACATGAAAATGCTGCATGTTATCCTCCTTTATGATTCTTTATCGGAATTTTTAAGTACAGGCGGCGCGGAAGCCGCTCCGTTACGCCTCCTCCGCGTTTCTTACAACCGACAGCGTGCAGTTGTTAACGTCCAGCATTTCCGCCAGACGCGCCTCCACGCCGCTTTTCTCCGTGGCTGCCACCGCGTCGATATAGGTGAACAGCTCGTTGCCGTTGAAGTGGTAGTCGGCTATCATGTTGGCGATGTTGCTCACCGAGTTCAGCGAGGAAATCACATCGCCGTACACTGCCTTTTTGGCGATGGCGAAGTCCTCGTCGGAAAGTCCCTCCGCCTTGATCTTGGCGATATATTGCTTGATCATCTCCGCCGCCTGCTTGGGCGCGCGGCTCTCGCCGCCGAAAATGACGCCGCAGTAGCCGGGTCCCTCAAACAGCTCGTAGGAGAAGGTGTTGTTGATTAAATTGTTGTCCATCAGCTCGCGGTAGAGCGCGCCGGTGGGAGAAGCGAGGGCGGAGAGCAGAATTTCCGTCTGCGCCAGCTGTTTCTCGTTCAGCTGCGCGTCCGCGCGCTCCTTGAAGCCGAGGTTGAACAGCGGCATGGAGACGGGAAAGCTCTGCTCCACATACGGCTCGACGATGCTGTACGGCTCCTCCTCAAAGTAGTTTTCGATGGTGTGCTCGCCGCTCGGCCTGAGCATACGGTCGCAGGTTCCGAGCACCTGCTCCACCGTGACGTTGCCCGCCACGCAGAGCACCATATTGTTGAGATTGTAGAAGGTGTTATAGCACGCGTAGAGCTTTTCCGCCGTTATTTCGGCGATGCTCTCCACCGTGCCCGCGATGTCGATTTTGACGGGATGGTTATGGTACATGCCGCCGAGCATGTTGAACATCACGCGCCAGTCGGGGGAATCGTCGTACATCTTGATCTCCTGCCCGATGATCCCCTGCTCCTTCTGCACGGTCTGCGCCGTGAAGTAGGGGTCCTGCACAAAGTCGAGCAGAATTTCAAAGCTCTCGTCAAATTTATCGGTGCAGGAAAACAGGTAGCAGGTTTTTTCAAAGCTCGTGTAGGCGTTGGCGGACGCGCCCGTTTCGGCGTAGCGCGTAAAGGCGTCGCCCTCGGCGCTCTCAAAAAGCTTGTGCTCCAGGTAGTGGGCGATGCCGTCGGGGACGGTTATTTTTTCGCCGCCGTCGCAGGAAAAGCAGGTGTTCACGCTGCCGTATTTCGCGCCGATAATCGCATAGGCGGAGCGGTAGCCCTCCTTGGGATAAACGTAGATATTCAGCCCCGAGCTGTGCTTGATCCGATAATAGCTGTCGCCCGCGCGGGGTGACTTGATTTCCTTTATTGTCGTATTCATCCTGTTCCCTCACCGATTCTTCAATACATACACCGTGTCGAGCGTCAGCCTGTTAGCCGCCGCCACTATTTCTTCTCTCGTCACGCCGTTGATGGCCGCCGCCATCTCCTCTATCGTCTTGAACGAGCCGTCAAACAGCTGCGCCGCATACCAGCTCTCGATACCGCTGACCGTATCGTTGGAGGTGTGGTAGGCGTTGATCATCGCCATCTTGGTGGCTTCGATTTCAAAATCCGTGATGACGCCGTTTTTCATGTCCTCGATTTCCCTGAGCACGCCTGCCTCCAGCTTCTCGACATTCTCGCCCTCAACGCCGCTGTCGATAAATACGATGCCCTTCATCTTGTCGTAGCGCGCGCCGCAGTAATAGCAGAGGCTCTGCTTTTCGCGCACGTTGCAGAACAGCTTGGAGTTGGCGGTGCCGCCGAGAATGGCGCACATCAGCATGGTCGCGTAGATTTCTTTGTCGGGAAGCGCCGTGCCCGCGCGCAGACCCATAACGAGCTTCGCCTGCGCCACGTTGAGCTCCTCCGTGATGTGCTTCGGCTCGCCCGCAGCGCGGATGACCTCTGTCTGCGTCGAAACGGGCGCACGGTCAATATGCGCAAACGCCGAGCGGAACACCTCTGTCGCCTTGTCGGGAGCGCTGTCGCCGATATACATGATTTCAAAGACGGCGGTTCTCAGCAGCGCCTGCCACGCGGCATAGAGCGACTGCGGGGTGGCTTCCTTTATTTTTTCCGCAGTGCCGTAGCGCTTGATACCGAACACCTCGTTGGCGCACATATGCTTCACGAGCTGCGCGTTGGCATAGATGCGCTTCTCATTAAATTCCGAATCGATCAGGTCGAGCAGCTGCCGTCTCTCCTGCTCCACCTCCTCCGGCACAAACGCGCCGTCCTTCAGGTTCGGCTCAAAAATGACGCCGCAGAGCAGCTGCGACAGCTCCTTTGCCACGCTCTCGCCCTCAAGGGTGTAGCGGTCGTCGAGTCCCGAGGCGGACAGGGTGAGCACCTGGTTGTCGCCTGCCTTGCGGACAGCCATGTTCAATTCCGCGCCATAGAGCGAGCTGAGCTTCCTGCTCAGGGCGGTAAAGTCGGGATACGCCTTGCAGGAGCGCGAGAGAACTCCGCCGATGAGCGCGTTTGCCGCAGCGGTTTCGGCGCTGAGCGGCACAATTAAATTGGCGGAAAGCTTCATGGTTTTAAAGCGGCTGTCTCTGACGGCGCTGAACATCACGCCGTCGGCAAGCCGCTCTCGCACGGTATTATTCATTCTATCATCTCCGTTATACGATAAGCTGAAAATAGTATAGCACAAAATGTGTACGGATAAAAGTGTTTTTTTCAAAAATCAGCACGGCGCAGCGCAAACCACGGCGCAGCATACCGATTGGCAGCCGCCCTTCTCCAGGATGCGGGCACATTCGCCCAGGGTGTTGCCCGTGGTGATGATGTCGTCAATCAGCAAAACGCGCAGGTTTGCCACCCGGGCGCCCTCTCTGACGCGGAACACGCCGTGCACATTGGCGGCGCGCTGACTGCGCTTGAGAAAATGCTGCGGCTTGTTGCGGACGGGCTTTTCCAGCAGATTGGCAAACGGCAGACCCGCTATGGCGGCGCACTCCCGCGCCAGCAGCTCCGCCTGGTTGAAGCCGCGGCGGCGCAGCGACCTTTTGTGCATCGGCACACAGGCTATGCAGTCCAATTCCGACAGGTCATACTCGCTCACGGCAGCGCGCATAATGAGCAGCGCCAGCGCGTGCGCATAGGAACGGCGGCGGCCGAATTTATAGCGCTTGACCGCCTCCGCGTATTCGCCCCGGTAGAGCAGCGGCGCACTGCACGGAAAGCCGCCGATAGTGCCGCTGCGGTAGGTAACTTCCGGGAGCCTGCGGGCGCAGGCCTCGCAGAAATCCTCCTGCGCGGTTATCACCCCGCCGCATAACGGACAATGCTGCGGATACAGCGCGGCAAGCGCCCTTCTTTTCAACGTTTCAAACAGCATAACGCCACCACCCCGTGCGTCGGATACTGTCCCGATTATAACACAGACAGCAAGGTTATACAAGCATAAAGCGGCAGGATTCGGCAGCAAAATCGCCTTTTTGTAATCGGCGCCAACAAACTATTGAAATCGTGTTCAATTTATGATATTATAGAGATAACGACACAGGGCGCACAGCATATTATGCATCCGCGCCCGCGCACAGGCGGTGATTGTTCTTATGAAAAAGATACTTCTTCTCGCCCTTTGCGCTATGCTTCTGTTCACCTGCGCGCCGGTTTCCGCGCAGGCAGCCGAGCCAGTTTCCTTTTCTCTGGAAAGCGTTGCCATACCTATCGACCGCCTGACTGAGGTACGCTGCTTTGCGCAGGGCAACACAAGGCTGTGCGCGGCGCTGTTCCGCTTTACCTACGACAAAACGGTGCTGGAGCTGTACGACGTGAAGGCAGCGGACGGTTCGCGCATCATCTATACCACCTATGACGACTGCTTCCGCGTTTCCTATCTGTGCGCCGACGGCGCCGATGTAAGCGCCTCCGCCGTTTTCACCCTCTGCTTCAAAACGCTGCGCGAGGGCAGCACGGAGATCGGATTCAGTGTGGAAGAATGTGTGGATGAAAATGCGGCGTGGATGGCTGTGGGCAGCTGCACGGGCGGCACGGTGACCGTCACCCCGAAAGCCGCCGCCGTCAGCAGCAGCGGACAGTCAGGCGCCCGGAGCAGCGCACAGAGAAGTGCAGCGCAGGCGCCAACCAAACCGAAGGCGGCAAAATCGATCTCTCCATCCCAAAACACCTCCCGCACCTACAACCGCGGCGATAACGGGGAAAGCACCGACGCTGTGGAGGATTTGGGCGCGGTGAACCGGGTCGTTGAAAAGGACTACGATAGAATGACGCCGCTGATCATTCTCACCGTTTCCGTAACCGCGGCGGGCGCCTTTATCGGTTTTCTCGCGTTTACGGTTGTCAACAGACTCAAAGCAAAAAAGAAAAGCAACAGCAGCCCCGGGGAGTGATCATCCCACGGGGCTGTACTGTTTGCCTTGTATCACATTCCGCTCGCGCAAGGTGCGGTTAATCAAATTGAGGACGCGCTTCTTGTCGGCGCTCCACAGCGGCGCGGCAAGGAGCTTTTTGTCGCCGTCCCCCGTCAGGCGGTGGATCACCACATCGGGCGGCAGCGCCTCGATGCAGTCGCAGAGCAGGGAGACATATTCCTCCGGTGAAAGCGTCCGGAACAGTCCCTGTTCATAGTCGCGCAGCAGGTCTGTTCCCCTGAGCACGTGCAGCAGCTGCAGCTTCACGCCGTCGCTTCTCTCCCCCGCGTAGCGAACGCTCGCGAGCATTTCCTCCCGGCTCTCGCGCGGCAGTCCGAGGATAACGTGTGTGATCACCTGCACGCCGACGCCCCGCAGCCGCCTGACCGCTTCGTCATAAACGGGCAGCGCATAGCTGCGGCGGATGTACGCCGCCGTCTGCGGATGAATGGTTTGCAGACCCAGCTCCACCCAGACGGGCTTCCTTCGGTTCAGCTCCGCGAGCAGCGACAGCACCCCGTCGCCGAGACAGTCGGGACGCGTGGCGACGGACAGGGCGACGACCTCTGCCGGCGCGACGGCTTCCTCAAAAATCCGCCGCAGATACGCAACGGGCGCGTAGGTGTTGGTAAACGGCTGAAAATAGGCGATAAACCGCCTGCAATCCGTTTTCGCCGCCACGCGCTGCTTTGCCTGTTCCAGCTGTTGTGTGACGGTCAGCTCCCTGCACGCGGCAAACTCTCCCGAGCCGCCCGCGCTGCAAAAAATGCAGCCGCGCGTACCGAGGGTGCCGTCGCGGTTCGGGCAGGTCATGCCGCCGTCGAGCGAGAGCTTATACACCTTTTCACCGAAGGTTTGTTTTAAATATTCGTTCAGAGAATAATAGTACATACCGTCACCCGTATTGATTAAAAACAAATAAAATAATAAAGACCCGCTTGCGGGCAGGTCTCTATCAAGGAACATCTATGAAAAATCTAAAAAGGAGGAGGTAAAATTTAGGTAGTACTGTTTGATTCAGGGGCGGATACCGTGCCGTTTGGCTTTTTTTATCCGTCTTCCCTTACTGTGACTATAGTCTACCCCCTCAATGTGACAGTTATTTGAAGAATACCGCAAAACAGCGTGAAACTTTTCCATTCCGCTAAGAAAAATTCTTCAGATACGTCATAAACATCTCGTGGATCTCGTCCTCAAAATCTTCCATTTCCTCGTCAATACCGCCGTTGAAGAACAGCTTGGTATGCAGGCTCAGCGACAGATACGCGCCTGCCATGTTTTTCCTGACCTCGTTTTGCAGCTCGTCGCTCAGCTCCTTGCCGCAGGACAGACCGAGAAAAACGTTCTTGTTGTGCAGCTGGGAGGAGATGGCGGGGCTTTTTAACACAAAGGTGTTAAACTGATGCAGCCCCTCGCAGAAGCCCCTGACGGAAAACGGCTCCTCCGTATCCTTGTATTCCTTTTGCTGCCGCTTTTCCTCCTGCTCCTGTTCCGCCGCCTCCAGAGAGAAGTCGGGCGAGGTGATGTAGTCGTGCAGGTATTCGGGGTTCAGCGCCAGCGCGTTATAGAGCCGAATGCCGCGCAGCGCGTTTTCCAGACAGGCAAACGCCGCGTACTGCATATTGCTCTCGTTGAGGTGCATGAAGCTGTACAGATTCTGGTATACCGATTTATTCACCGCAATCAGAATCAGCCGCTCGTTGTCGCGGTAATCGCACACCACGGGACTCGCCAGAAAGCTCATGGTGTATTTATAGGATTTGTTGATGTAGGCGCGGAGCTTCTCCTTGAAGGCGGTGAGAAATTCCGCTTCCTTGATGGTATATTCAAACATAGGCTCACCTTACCGGAACGGTTCCATATCACTATTATACAGGTCGTTGCGCGTCA
>ONEN01000026.1 GCA_900316815.1 uncultured Eubacteriales bacterium
AGGCGGCTGCCGCCAGAAAATCCGACTTTGAGCGCACCGAGGTCGCCAAGGATAAAACAGGCGTGAAGCTCGAGGGCGTGCGCGCCGTCAATCCCGTTAACAACACGGAGATCCCGATTTTCATCTCCGACTACGTTCTCGTGTCCTACGGCACGGGCGCCATCATGGCGGTCCCCGCGCACGACACCCGCGACTGGGAGTTTGCCAAGAAATTCGACTTGCCGATCATCGAGGTCGTCAAGGGCGGCAACGTGCAGGAGGAGGCGTTTACCGACTGCGCGACGGGCATCATGGTGAATTCCGGTATGCTTGACGGCCTGTCTGTAGATGACGCCAAGGTGAAGATCATCGACTGGCTCACCAAGGAGGGCAAGGGTCACGCCAAGGTGAACTATAAGCTGCGCGACTGGGTATTCTCCCGTCAGCGCTATTGGGGCGAGCCGATTCCGATCGTACACTGCGACAAGTGCGGCTATGTGGCGCTCGACGAGAGCGAGCTGCCGCTGAGACTGCCCATGGTTGAGTCCTACGAGCCGACCGACACGGGCGAGTCGCCGCTCGCGAACATGACCGACTGGATCAGAACCACCTGTCCCAAGTGCGGCGGCGCGGCGACCCGTGAGACCGACACCATGCCCCAGTGGGCAGGCTCCTCGTGGTACTACCTGCGCTATATGGATCCCCACAACAACGAGGCGCTCGCTTCAAAGGAGGCGCTCAACTACTGGTCGCCCGTCGACTGGTACAACGGCGGCATGGAGCACACCACGCTCCACCTGCTCTACAGCCGCTTCTGGCACAAGTTCCTCTATGATATCGGCGTTGTTCCCACGCCCGAGCCTTACGCCAAGCGCACCTCGCACGGCATGATCCTCGGCGAAAACGGCGAGAAGATGAGCAAGTCCCGCGGCAATGTCGTCAACCCCGACGAGATCGTTGACGAGTACGGCGCGGACACCATGCGCCTGTACGAGATGTTCATCGGCGACTTTGAAAAGGCCGCTCCGTGGAGCCCGGCGAGCATCCGCGGCTGCCGCCGCTTCATCGAGCGCTACTGGAATTTGCAGAATGTTCTCATCGACGGCGACGCCGTCCGTCCCGAGCTGGAGGCAGCCTTCCACAAGGCGATTAAGAAGGTCGGCGACGATATCGAGAACATCAAGTTCAACACGGCAATTGCCGCTCTGATGGCGCTGATCAACGATATTTCCAATGTGAAAACCATCAACAGGGAAGAGCTGCGCATTTTCTCCATCCTGCTCAATCCCTTTGCGCCGCATATCACGGAAGAAGTTTATGAGGCCAATAAGCTCGGCGAGGGCATTCTCGCGCAGGCGCAGTGGCCGCAGTACGACGAGTCCAAGTGCGTTGAAGAGACGGTGGAAATCGTCGTGCAGGTAAACGGCAAGATCAAGGCAAAGCTCAACGTCCCCGTTGACGCTGACAGGGACACCATGCTGGCGCTTGCCAAGGACAACGAAAAGGTGCAGGCGGCGCTTGCCAATATGGCCGTTGTCAAGGAAATTGCGGTTCCCAAAAAGCTTGTAAACCTCGTTGTTAAGCCGAAATAAGCCCCGAAAAATAAAATTCTTCTAAATTTCTACAATTCTATTGACAATAACCGCCTCTTATTGTATAATAGCTTTGCAAATTATGCAAATTACCCATGCCTTTTGGCAGATGGGAGGGAAGATAGATGGCAGAGATTAGATTAAAAGAGAATGAGTCTCTTGAAAGCGCTTTAAGACGTTTCAAGAAGCAGTGTGCCAGAGCTGGCGTTATTGCTGAGGTACGCAAAAGAGAAGCTTATGAGAAGCCCTCTGTAAAGCGTAAGAAGAAATCTGAAGCAGCTCGCAAACGCAAATACAGGTAATCAAACAGGCGGACAGAGCAATCTGTCCGCTTTTTGTATGTTTCGTCAGGAGTGTTATGATGAAAAAAATTCTTGTTCTTCTCGGACCCAACCTCAATATGGTCGGTATCCGCGAAAAGGGTGTCTACGGCACCGAAACCGCCGCCACCATCAGCAGCGACATCATCGCCTATGCCGCGGAGCAGGGCTTTGAGGCGGAGGTATATCAGTCCAACCACGAGGGCGACCTGATCGATAAAATCCACGAATCGCGGCTTGCCTTTGACGGCGCCGTCATCAACGCGGGCGCGCTGACCCATTACAGCTACGCCCTGCGCGACGCGATTGCCGCGGTGAGCATTCCGTATGTGGAGGTACACATGTCCAACATCCACGCGCGCGAGGAATTTCGTCACACCTCGGTGATCGCGCCCGTGTGCGTCGGTCAGATTGCGGGCTTCGGCAAGCAGAGCTATTTTCTCGGCGTCGAAGCTTTGAAGGCGTTGCTATGACGGCGTCACCGTATGAAGCGCGCCTTGACAGCCTGCGGCGCTTTTTAGGCGGCGCGCAGGAGGGCGTGCTGCTGTCGGATGAGGTGAACATCGGCTACTTCACGGGCTTTTTCCACAGCGAAGGCTATCTGCTCGTCACGCAGAACAGCGCCGCTCTGCTCGTCGATTTCCGCTATTACGAAGCGGCGCAGCGGCAGGCGGCAGGCTGTAAGGTTGTCTGCTTCCAAAAGCTGTCCGAGAGCCTGCTGGAGCTGCTCAGCGCCGAGAATATCCGCCGCGTCACGGCGGAGGCATCGCATATGACCGTCAGCCGCTTTCATTTCTTTTCGGAAAAGCTTTCGGCAGGCGGCGTCGAGCTGACCGCGGACGGCAGTCTGGACACCCGGATCGGCACCATCCGGATTATCAAGGACGAAGCCGAGCTGGAGAAAATCGCCGCCGCGCAGCGCATAGCCGAGGAGGCGTATCTGGAGCTGCTCAACGACCTCAGACCGGGCGTGAGCGAGCGCGAGCTGTCTGCCCGTCTGGAATTCTACATGAAGCGGAAGGGCGCGGAGGCGGTGTCCTTTGACCTGATCACCATCACCGGCAAAAAGACCTCGCTGCCGCACGGCGTACCGTCCGGCGACAGGGTAGAGGAGGGCGACTTCTTCACCTGCGACTTCGGCGCGGTGTACGAGGGCTATCACAGCGACACCACGCGCACCGTCGCTGTCGGCAGCGCCGACGACGAGATGCGCGAGATATACGACATTGTGCTCCGCGCGCAGCTGGCGGCGCTGGAGCGCATCCGCGCCGGCGTATCATGCAGCGAGGTGGACAAAACCGCGCGCGATATTATCAGGCAGGCGGGCTACGGCGAATACTTCGGCCACTCCACGGGACACGGCGTGGGGCTGAATATACACGAGCTGCCGTTTGTGTCCCCGAAAAGCGACACCGTTCTGCGGGCGGGCATGGTCATCACCGACGAGCCGGGAATTTATCTTCCGAACCGCTTCGGCGTGCGCATTGAGGACATGGTCTGCGTAACCGAAAACGGCTGCCGCAATTTTGTTAATTTGCCCAAGCAGCTGATAATTGTATAAAACACTTGCTTTTTTGGCCGTTATTAGGTATAATAGCTTTAACCAAGAGTGGTATGATTCTAATTTACAGGAGGTAATTCAAATGATTTCAGCAGGTGATTTCAGAAACGGCGTTACTTTTGAGATGGACGGCCAGGTGGTTTCCATCATCGAGTTCCAGCACGTTAAGCCCGGCAAGGGCGCCGCGTTTGTAAGAACCAAAATCAGAAACGTGATTACAGGCGCTGTTGTTGAAAAGACTTTCAACCCCAACGACAAATATCCCACCGCGTTCATTGAGAGGAAGGACATGGAATACTGCTATTCCGACGGCGACCTTTACTACTTCATGGATACCGAAACATGGGAGCAGACCCCGATCAACAAGAGCGTTCTCGGCGACAACTTCAAGTTTGTAAAAGAGAACATGGTTTGCAAAATTCTGTCCTACAAGGGCAACGTATTCGGCGTGGAGCCGCCCAACTTTGTTGAGCTGGCCGTCACCAAGACCGACCCCGGCTTCAAGGGCGACACCGCTACCAACGCCACCAAGCCCGCTACCCTGGAGACAGGCGCGGAAATCAAGGTTCCCCTCTTCATCGACGAGGGCGAGGTAATCCAGATCGATACCCGCACCGGCGAATACATGGGCAGAGCCTAAGCTTTAGGAGAATAAGATGGATTTAACTGAAAAGATTGCATATATCAAAGGTCTTGCCGACGGTCTTTCTCTCGATGCCGACAAGCCCGAGGTGAAGGTGCTCAACGCGATTATCGACCTGCTCGACGACATCACCTACGAAGTACAGGATATGGAAGAGCTGTACGACGACCTCAGCGCGCAGGTTGACGAGATCGACGAGGATCTTGCCAATGTGGAGAGCGAGCTGTTTGACGACGAGGACGAGAATGACGACGGCTACGACTTCGACGACGATGACGACGAGGACGTTTTCTACGAGGTGACCTGCGGCGCCTGCGGCAAGAAAATCAACGTTTCCGAGGATGTGCTCCTCGAAGGCGAGATCACCTGCCCCAACTGCGGCGAGGTGCTTGAGTTTGACTTCTCCGACCTGTTTGACGAAGAGGATGACGACGTCTGCGACGGCGAGTGCGATTCCTGCGACGTCAAGGAAGACTGCGAAGGAAAAGATTAATATCACCATGATTCACCCCTTGTGTAGAATAGCAAGGGGTGTTTTTTTGCTTGCAGCTAAACTCAGACGGAAACATTTTTTCAAAGCACATAAGCGGAAGCTGATGCTTCTTGCTGCCCTTTTGGTTCTCTTTGCCGCAGTCAGAGGCTTTGAGCGGCAGGTGGGACAGTTCAGCCAAAGCTATTTTCCCGCCTTTGCGCGGCAGGTGACTACAAAGGCGGTCACCGAGGCAGTAGAGGAGGTGCTGCAGGGCGGCGGCTATTCCTATGACGATCTGGCGGTTATCCGATATAGCGGCGGCAGCGTCAGCGCGATAGAGACCAATCCAAACGCAATCAACAGGCTCAAAAACAGCGTTGTGGCGGCGGCGGAGCAAAAGGCGGAGGAGATTCACAACAGCGTCATGTACATCCCGCTCGGTGCGTTTTCGGGGCTGACGCTGATAGCCAACGAGGGACCCAAGATTCCGCTCACCTACTGCCTGACGGGCAGCTTTTCGGCGGAGCTTGTCAGCAGCTTTGAATCGGCGGGCATCAACCAGACGGTGCACCATATCCGTCTTGTCGTTAAGGCGGAGATTGTCACCGCCTCGGTGGATTACAAGGACACCCTGTGCTTTTCCACCGATTACGAGGTGGCGCAGTCGGTGATCGTCGGCGGTATCCCTTCCTCTTACGGGAGCGGCTGTCTGTCTGTCAGATAACGGGGAACAGACCGAAGAAAGCCGAAATATTGGGGAAAAACCGCTTGAAAAGCGCTATATTATGTGGTATAATTATTCAGTTAATCAAAATGGGTGAGGAGGCGTTTGTTTGCCCGAAACTATTATGAAAGCGGAACAGCTGTCGCCGCAGCAGTCGGAATATATGAAGCTGACCGCCGAAATTATGGAAATACGCAAGCGCGGTGAAAGGCCGCTGGCATTTATCCGTACCTACGGCTGCCAGCAAAATGTGGCCGACAGCGAGAAAATCAAGGGAATGCTCGCCGCGTCGGGCTTTGATTTTGTCGAGTCACCCGAGGACGCCGACTTTATTCTGTTCAACACCTGCGCCGTGCGCGAGCACGCGGAGGACAGGGTGTTCGGCAATGTCGGCGCGCTGAAAAATCTCAAGAGAAAGCACCCGCAGATCCTGATTGCCCTCTGCGGCTGCATGATGGAGCAGGAGCACATTGCCAACCGCATTTACAACAGCTTTCCCTTTGTGGGGCTGGTGTTCGGAACCCACTCGCTTCACCACTTTCCCGAGCTGCTCTACCGCTCGCTGACAGACGGCAGACGCGTGTTTGAGCGCGGCAACGACGACAAGAAAATCTACGAGGGCATACCTGTCAGGCGCGACGGCAGCTTCAAAGGCTGGCTCCCGATCATGTACGGCTGCAACAACTTCTGCACCTACTGTATCGTGCCGTATGTGCGCGGCAGGGAGCGCAGCAGGGAAAAGGACGTCATTCTGCGCGAGGCGCGTCAGATGATCGAGGGCGGCTTCAGGGACATCACCCTGCTGGGACAGAATGTCAATTCCTACGGCAAAACGCTTGCCGAGCCCGTCAGCTTTGCGCAGCTCATCCGCGAGATCGACGCGATCGACGGCGATTACTGGCTGCGCTTCATGACCTCGCACCCGAAGGACTGCTCCCGCGAGCTGATCGACGCGATCGCCGAAAGCCGCCACATCAGCAAGCACCTGCACCTGCCCTTCCAGAGCGGCTCCGACAGGATTCTCAAAGCGATGAACCGCCACTACGACCGCAAAAAATATCTGGAGACCGTCGCCTATGCCAAGGAGCGCATCGGGAATGTATCGCTCACAAGCGATATTATCGTGGGCTTTCCCGGTGAGACCTACGAGGACTTTAAGCAGACGCTTTCCCTGATCCGCGAGGTGGAGTTCACTTCGCTGTTCACCTTTATCTATTCACCGCGCAAGGGTACGCCTGCCGCCGCCTACGACGACCCCGTTTCCGCCGAGGAAAAGGGCAAGTGGTTTCAGGAGCTGCTCGATGTGCAGGAGGAAATCGCCGCGGCGCGCTGCGCCTCCATGGTCGGACAGACCGAGCGCGTGCTGATCGAGAGCGTCAAGGAAAAGACGGGCGAGCTGAACGCGCGCACGAGCGGCAACATCATAGTGGAGCTGGAGGGCGACAAAAGCCTGATCGGCACCTTTCAAAACGCGAAAATCACCAGAGCCCGCAACTGGATATTAAAGGGCGAGTTAACATAAACGGAGGTATTTGAAAATGGACGTTATCACCATGGCAAGAGAGCTGGGCAAGGCGCTGCAGCAGGAGGCCACCTACATCAACTGGCAGAACGCGCAGCACGTTGCCGACGCCGACACCGAGCTGCAGCAGCTCATCGGCGAATTCAACTTAAAGAGAATGATCATCAACGATGAAGCATCCAAGCAGGACAGAGATCAGGAAAAGCTGACGCAGGCCAACAAGGAAATGCGCGAGGTTTATTCCAAGATCATGTCCAATGACAATATGATCGCTTACAACGACGCAAAGGCAGCGTTTGACGCCGTGCTCAACCGTGTGAGCGCGATCATTCAGCAGAGCGCGCAGGGCGCCGATCCCGACACCGCCGACGCCGCCGACTGCACGGGAAGCTGCAGCACCTGCGGCGGCTGCTCGTAAGAAGAGCACAATCCATTCATCGTAACGACTGCTATCGGAAAAAGGGTGTGAGATTTTGGCTGAACTGTCACCGATGATGAAACAGTATTTTCAAATCAAGGAAGCGAATAAAGACTGCATTTTGTTTTATCGTCTGGGCGATTTTTACGAGATGTTCTACGAGGACGCAAAAATCGCCTCGCGCGAGCTGGAACTCACCCTCACGGGCAGAGACTGCGGTCAGGAGGAGCGCGCGCCGATGTGCGGCGTGCCCTTCCACAGCTGCGAGGGCTATATCGCACGGCTGGTCGCCAAGGGCTACAAGGTGGCCATCTGTGAACAGACCGAGGACCCCAAGACGGCTAAGGGGCTGGTCAAGCGGGACATTATCCGCGTTATCACCCCCGGCACCGTGATGGAGCAGAGTATGCTCGAGGAGGGCAGAAACAACTACATCTGCTGCATGTATTCCGAAGCGAAAAAAATCGGTTTATGCTTCTGCGATATTTCCACAGGGGAATTATATGTGACCGAAATCAGCGGCAAGGACGCCGTCAATACCCTTACCAATCAGCTTTCCTCCTATCTTCCCCGCGAGATTCTGCTGGGCGGCGATGTGATCAATATCAAGTCGCTCCCCGGCTTTATCAAGACAAAGCTGTCGGCGGGAGTGGAGATGCTGGAGGATGCGAAGTTTGAACTGAATCAATGTGCGCAGACCGTTCTCGACCGGTTCGGCGCGGACTACAATATCATCAAGGACAAGCCCGTGCTGCTGAGCACCGTCGGTGCGCTGATCAATTATCTCAAGGAAACCCAGATGTCGGGACTGGAGCGTATCAGCCATATTGAGCTGTACGCGGAAGCGCAGTATATGCGCCTCGACTTCAATACCCGCCGCAACCTCGAGCTGACGCAGACCATGCTCACCAAGGAAAAGCGCGGCTCGCTGCTGTGGGTGATAGATAAAACCAAAACCGCAATGGGAAAGCGCCTGCTCCGTTCCTGGCTGGAGCATCCGCTGATGAACATTTCCCGCATCAACAACCGCCAGGCGGCGGTGGAGGAGCTGGTCAACGACACCGTCCTCCGATTGGAGCTGACCGAAAATCTGACAGGCATTTTTGATATCGAACGCCTGATGACCAAAATGGTCTACGGCTCCGCGAACGCGCGCGATCTGCGTTCGCTGTGCGCGGCCATTCAGAATCTACCCAAGATTTCCGAGCTGCTGTCTCCCTGCCGTTCCTCCCATCTCAAGATGGCTTTTAAAAACATCGACTTGCTGGAGGATATCCACGGCATGATCGACAGCGCCATCGTGGAGTCCCCGCCGTTCTCCGTGCGCGAGGGCGGCATGATCAAGCAGGGCTACAACGAGGAGCTGGATGTGGTGGTGTCCGACATGACCAATTCCAAGGACATTCTCGCCCGCATCGAAGCCGAGGAGCGCGAAAAAACGGGTATTCCCAAGCTCAGAGTCGGCTACAATAAGGTGTTCGGTTATTACATCGAGGTCACCAATTCCTATAAATCGCAGGTTCCCGAATCCTACATCCGCAAACAGACGCTTACCAACTGCGAACGGTACATCACCCCCGGTCTGAAGGAGCTGGAGGCGCGGATCCTCGGCGCCAAGGACAGAAGCGTCGCCATGGAGTACGCCATTTTTGACAGTATCCGCACGACGGTCGCCGAAAACCTGGAGCGCATCCAGAAAACAGCCAAGGCAATAGCTGCGCTGGACGTCATCACCTCTCTGGCGAATGTCGCCTCTGACAACCGCTACATCCGTCCTGATGTTAACCAGTCGAGCGCTATTCATATCAAGGACTCGCGCCATCCCGTGGTGGAGGCGCTTCTGAAGGACGCGCCGTTCGTCCCCAACGACGTGCATCTCGACAGCAGGGGAGACAGGGTCGCGATTATCACGGGACCGAATATGGCGGGCAAATCCACTTATATGCGCCAGATTGCGCTGATCGTCCTGCTTGCCCAGATGGGCAGCTTTGTGCCCGCGTCCTCCGCGCAAATCGGCGTGGTGGACAGCATTTTCACCCGCGTGGGCGCGTCGGACGACCTCGCGTCGGGACAGTCTACCTTCATGGTGGAAATGAGCGAGGTGGCGCATATCGTCAGGACAGCCACCTCCAAAAGCCTGCTGATTCTCGATGAAATCGGCAGGGGAACCTCAACCTTTGACGGCATGAGCATCGCGCGCGCGGTGCTGGAATTCTGTGCCGACAAAAAGAAGCTGGGCGCCAAAACGCTTTTTGCCACGCACTACCACGAGCTTACCGTCATGGAGCAGCTGCTTGACGGCGTAAAAAACTACAATATCGCCGTAAAAAAGCGCGGCGACGACATTACCTTCCTGCGCAGGATCGTTCCCGGCGGCGCCGACGACAGCTACGGCATTGAAGTCGCCAAGCTGGCGGGCGTGCCGAATTCCATCATTCAACGCGCGAAGGAAGTCCTCGCGGAGCTGGAGAACGGCAGCGGACAAAACGCGCCGCAGCAGTCCAAGGCACAGGAGAGCGACGCGCAGCTGTCCCTGCTGGCAACGGCGCAAAGCCCCGTTATCGAAAGGCTGCAGGGGGCTGACTTGAACACCCTTACCCCGATTGAGGCTATGAACCTTCTCTATGAGCTGAAAAGCATGATTTAATTTTATACGAAAGGCGGTGACAGTATGGGAGTTATCAATGTACTGGACAAGCACGTCGCGGAGCTGATCGCGGCGGGCGAGGTTGTGGAACGCCCCGCTTCCGTTATAAAGGAGCTGGTGGAAAACGCCATTGACGCGGGCGCCAGGCACATCACCGTTGAAATTAAAAACGGCGGCACCACCTTCATGCGCGTCACCGACGACGGCTGCGGCATTGCAAAGGATGACGTCCGCGTCGCCTTTCTCCGCCACGCCACCAGCAAGGTGAAGCAGCAGGAGGATCTCGACTCCATCGCCACGCTCGGCTTCCGCGGCGAGGCGCTCGCCTCCATTTCGGCGGTATCGCGCCTCCAGCTGATTACCCGCAACGTTAATGAGGATATCGGCACCTCCTATCTGATCGAAGGCGGCGAGGAACAGAGCTTTGACGACGCGGGCTGCCCTGCGGGCACCACCTTTGTGATACGCGATCTGTTCTACAACATTCCCGCCCGCGCCAAATTCCTGAAAAAGGATGTGTCGGAGGGCAACGCTGTTTCCAATATCATCGACAAAACCGCGCTTTCTCATCCCGAGATAGCCTTTACCTATATACGCGACGGCAAGCAGGCGCTGAAAACCTTCGGCGACGGCAAGCTGCTGTCCGCGATTTACTCCGTGTTCGGCAGGGAGTTTGCCAACGGGCTGATTCCCGTTGACTATCAGCTCAACGCGATCACCGTCAGCGGCTATGTTTCCAAGCCCGTCCATTCCCGCCCGAACCGCAATATGCAGAATTTCTTCATCAACGGCAGGTTTGTCAAATCCCGCACCGCCATGGCGGCGCTCGAGGAGGCGTTCAAGCACTCCGTCATGGTCGGCAAGTTTCCGTCCTGTGTGCTCAGCCTGCGCCTGCCCTATGAGATGATCGACGTCAATGTTCATCCTGCCAAAATCGAAGTGCGCTTCATCAATGAGCGTCCCGTTTTTGATGCGATCTATCACGCGGTGAAAACCGCTTTGATGCAGCACGACACCCAAAAGCAGGCGACCTTCAAACAGCCCACCGCGTTCCGCGACGTTCCGCAGTTCAATCCTTTCCGAAACGCGGACGCGATTATCAAGACGCCGCAAAAGCCGCCGCAGCCCGCGCCGCAGGCGCCCGCCGATCCGATTGGAGAGTTGGACATCCTCGACGCGGCGGAGCTTTCCGCGCCGAAACGCCTCAGCGACGTCAGCGAGGACAAACCCTTCGACATCATTTCCAAGCAGGCGATCGGTACGGCGAAAAAGGAAGCCGCGTTCGGCAAGACGCCGCTCCCCGCAAAAGAAACGCCCTTTGTCAATACGCCTTCGCCGCAGCCTCCCGCACCCACAGAGGAGCCGCCCGAGGTGGTGATGAAGGATAATGCGCAGCCGATGCTTTTCAAGCAGCCCGAGAATGAGCTGCTATATATCGGCGAGGCGTTTGGCACCTACATCATTGTCGAGCGCAACCAAAAGGAGCTGCTGTTTATAGATAAGCACGCCGCCCACGAAAGAATCATTTACGAAAAGCTGAAAGCCGAAAAAGCGGGCGCGTCGTCGCAGCTTTTGCTGCAGCCCGTCACCGTTACGCTCGGTAAGGATGAATATGACGCGGCAGTGCAGCACCTCGAGCTGTTTAACGCCTGTGCGTTTGACGTGGAGGATTTCGGCAACGCGACCCTGCTTGTCCGCAGTGCGCCGCAGTATCTCGACGCGGCGGAGGTCGGTGACTGTATCACCGAGATGGCGGATTATATCGCGCAGGGCAAAAACGATATATTCACCGAAAAGATGGATTGGTTTTACCATAACGTCGCCTGCCGCAGCGCGGTCAAGGCAGGCAATAAAAACTCCGCGCAGGAGCTGATGGAAATCGTGAAGATGCTGGAGGAGAATCCCGACATCCGCTATTGTCCCCACGGCAGACCGGTTTCCATTGTGATGAAAAAAAGTGAGATAGAAAGACAATTCGGCAGGGTGTGATACATTGAACAATCCCATACAGGTCATTTCCATAGTCGGTCCCACCGCTTCGGGCAAGACAAAGCTTTCGGTGGCGCTGGCTAAGCATTATGACGGCGAGATCATTTCCGCCGATTCCATGCAGATCTACAAGGATATGGCCATCGCAACCGCCAAGCCCGACACGGAAGAGAAGCAGGGGATACCGCACCATCTGATGGACTTTCTGCCCACCGATCAGACCTATTCCGTCGCGATGTTTGTGCGCGACGCAAGTCGCTGCATTGAGGACATCAGCGGCAGGGGAAAGCTTCCTGTTCTTGTCGGCGGCACGGGTCTTTATGTAGATTCCCTGCTGAACAATATTCAGTTTAATGATGAGGAGCGCGACGAAGCCTTTTCGGCGCAGCTCCGTGAAGAATACCGGGCAAACGGCGTCGAGCCGCTGCTCCGGCAGCTCAGAGAGGTGGACGCGGCGTCCGCCGAGCGCCTCTCGGCAGAAAAAAATCCCAAGCGCATCATCCGCGCGCTTGAGTTTTATCATACCACAGGCACCTCCATCACCGAACAAATCAAAGCCTCCAGGCTTGTTCCCAGCCCTTACCGGGCGGTGAAGATCGGTCTGAATTACAGGGACCGTCAGAAGCTCTATGACAGAATCAACCGCCGCGTGGATATTATGGTGGAGCGGGGGCTGCCGGAGGAGGCGCGGGAGGTTCTTTCCTCTCCGCTCAGCCAAACCGCCGTGATGGCGATCGGCTACAAGGAGCTTTCACCCTATATCCGCGGCGAGGAGCCGCTGGAGGCATGTGTGGAAAAGCTCAAACGGGAAACCAGGCGCTACGCCAAGCGGCAGCTCACCTGGTTCCGTCGCGACAAAGACATTCATTGGCTGTACGCGGATGAATATGATTCCTTTGAAGAATTATTCGCGGCAGCCGTTCAAACAATAGACAAAGGACTTGTTTATGGATAAACTCTTATTTAAACGCTTTCTGGTCGCCGCGCTGACGATTCTCGCCCTGGTGTATGTTACCTATTTGCTGATAAGCGCCAACTTTAACATGTATCCTACCGAGAACGCCGTCAAGGCAACCGTTACCGACACCATCAGTACCGAGGGCTTTGTAATCCGCGACGAATCCGTTATTCTCAATAACACGGGCGGCATTTTGTCCTACACGGTTGCGAACGGAGAAGCGGTCGAGGCAAACAAGGACATTGCCAAGGTATTTTCCAATCAGGAGGACGCCGCCGCCAACAGCCAGGCGGACGCGATTGAAAAGCGTATCGCCAGCCTCGCCGACAGCCAGAAAAGCTCTCAGGCGGGCGCGGTAAGCGTGGATGTTATCAATAACAGCATCACGAATAATTTTATTACCTACCTGTATGATGTCAACTGCTTTGACATCAGCGCCGTCAAGTCCGACGCGGAAAAGCTGCTTGCCACCATCAACCAGCGCCAGCTGCTCACGGGTAAAATCAGCAACTTTGACGATCAAATCAGCACTCTGACCGCGCAGATGGAATATTTGCGCAGCTCCTCGGGAGAAAGCCTCGGTACCATTGCCACGCCGAAGGCGGGCTATTTTACCGAATACTGCGACGGCTACGAGAGCGCTTATAATTTTTCAAAAATAGACGAAATGAAGCTGGAGGACTTGCACAACCTCCGGAAATCCGAGGTTCCCGCCGGGGCGGCAGGCAAGATCATCAGCTGCGTCAAGTGGTACGTCGCCTGTGAGGTGACCGCCGACGAGGCGGCTTCGCTGTCCACCTACGACGGCGCCATCACCGTGCTGTTTTCGGAGGCCTCCACCGAGGCGATCCCGGCGTCGCTCTTCCGCGTACAGCGCGAGGATAACAAGAGCAACGCGCTGATCATTCTGCAATGCGACTACATGGACAGCAGTCTTCTCGAGGCGAGGCAGGAGCCGATTGAAATCGGCATGGGCAGTTACTCGG
>ONEN01000070.1 GCA_900316815.1 uncultured Eubacteriales bacterium
AACCGTATGATGTTACAGCACGCCATGGTTCGCAACGGCTTTGAGCCGATTGATTGCGAATGGCGGCACTTCACTTTAAAGGATCAACCATACTCCGATACATACTTCGAATTTCCTGTTTCGGCAGAATATTTGAGAAGATGTAAAGTAAACTGACTATATCATTCTTTACCTATGATTTGTCTGTTTGCTGCACTTTGGCAGCGGAGTGTAAATTAGGCTGCAAATCGAGGGTATTTTGCATCTACACAAAATCAAATATTAATGGTATAATATTATCATCAAAAAATGAAAAGGAGAAATCAATATGAAAAAGAAATTGACCTTCACCTGCATCATTCTCTGCCTTTGCGTGGCATCGGCGTTAGTATTCACCGGCTGCGGCAGCACGAAACAAGGTGCTACTGCCGACACAGCTTCAAAAACCACAGCCTTTTCCACTCCCAGAGAGCGCCTTGCTCAGGCTCCTCAGGATTCTCCCGAGTGGGTCACAAAGCTCGACGCCGCAAAGAACGCGAAGCAGCTCTTTGTGGTTGCCGGCTATGAGCGTTCAACGGCGTGGGTATCCATGCACGAAAAGGACGAGAACGGCAACTGGAAAATGCTGACCTCCACACCCGGATTTATCGGCAAAGAAGGCTTAGGCAAGACAAAGGAGGGCGACGGCGTTACTTATAACAAAAAATAAAAATCACATATACCCCGTTCAGACGAGCGGGGTCAGGGTGTTCATAACGCATTATGTTATGGACACTCATTTTTTATTGTTCTGAAATTTTGAATTAGACATTACAAATCTGTGCTCACTGAAGCTATAGACAAAATGATTGAATAATTGAATGGATTGTGTTACAATTTTTTAACGGAGGTGTTACGAATGATGTACCCTTATTTGATGCTTGACGACGAAACTGAGATCGTTCATTCCGAAATGCTTGAGGATAAAACTGTTAAGGTATATATTGAAAAGCCCGATGAAAAGGACGGGTTCCATTACGCAACCTGTTACTTGCCGAAATATGAATGGACGGATGTATTCGGATTCAATAAAGATGAAATAAAAAAATACCAAACTATTATAGAAAACAACGCCCATTTGATGATAGAGCTTTCGCAAAACGGAGGATTTGACCATGCCTCAGTTTTTTAAGATTGGCTCA
This sequence comes from uncultured Eubacteriales bacterium, assembly GCA_900316815.1. Lineage (GTDB taxonomy): Bacteria > Bacillota > Clostridia > Oscillospirales > Acutalibacteraceae > Ruminococcoides. Next base: position 1,161 of record ONEN01000070.1, read on the forward strand.
TATTGGGTGTATTTTTGGCAAACGCGACAAAGTTTTGGATAGCCAAATCGGGCAAATGCCTTCTTGCAAACAACAACTCAGATTATGATAGCAAAACATTAAATTATCTGTCAAAAGCAATTGAAGCGAATAGTGATATTATTATCGAAAAATGGCTGTCTTTCTTCGGAGAGTTTTCCTATTATTGCTGATGCACAGACCTGTTATGAATAATCGTACCGCTTGAGTACCTCGAGACGCAATACGCGTTTTGGGGTCTTTTCATTTTCCGCACCGTTTTCTCTTGCACTCCATGCTCAAAAACACCGCTATATTTCTATAGAAAAGGCAGATGGGCGCTTGATTTTTGTTTCTGTATTTGATATAATGAAATAGAATATGATATTAATGTGGGTTCATTTGCGGTTTAGCAAAAATCACGCGCCTGACCGGTGATTTTTCATTCTGTTAAAGACCGTGTTTTTGCACGGTACACTGAACGCCGCAGTACAAAAGTGAGGAAAAAACGGTAGCTTCGCCTACCGTATGAGAGGAAGTTACCTGTATGAATTCATTCGGCGACGCATGGGAGCTGATTTGCTCCTACTGTAAGACGAAAATAACCGACGTCGCATATAATACCTGGATTGTCCGCATCAAGCCGCTGGAGCTTGATTTTGACGACAATACCGCCTATTTGATTGTGCCGAACGATTTTCACCGCCAGACGATCACGCGCTGCTATATTCCGCTGCTGAACGAGGCGTTCGAGGCTATTTTTGACAACAAGTTCAAAATCGCCCTCAAAACGCCCGCCGAGGTAGAGCAGAGCGTTCCCGAGCCGCCCAAGGCAGAAGAGGAAACCGTCCGCAACTATGAATATACCTTCGACACCTTTATTGTCGGCTCGTCCAATAACTTTGCGCACGCGGCGTGCATGGCGGTTGCTACCAACCCCTCCAAGGCGTATAATCCGCTTTTTCTCTACGGCAACTCGGGACTCGGCAAAACGCATTTGCTGTTTGCCATTCAAAACGAAATCAGAAAGAACTATCCCGAGAAAACCATTTGCTATATTAAGATAGACGACTTCATCAACGAGATGGTCGAGTCGCTCAAAATGAAAACCATGATCGAGTTCCGCCAGAAATACCGTCAGGTGGACGTGCTGCTGGTGGACGACGTGCAGTTTCTCGGCGGCAAGGAAGCCATGCAGGAGGAATTCTTCCATACCTTTAACGCGCTCTACGACGCGCACAAGCAGATCGTACTGACCTCGGACCGTCCGCCCAAGGAAATCAAAACCCTTGCCGACCGTCTGCGCACGCGCTTTGAGCAGGACCTGATTGCGGACATACAGCCCCCCGACATTGAAACGCGTATCGCGATCATCAAGCGCAAGGCGGAGCTGCTGGACGTACAGCTCTCCAACGAGGTCTGCGAGTTCATCGCCTCCAAGCTGAAATCAAACATCCGCCAGCTGGAGGGCACCGTTAAAAAGCTCAAGGCAAAGTACCTGCTCAACCATGAAAAAATCACCATCTCCTCCGCGCAGGAGGTCATTGCCGACATACTCAACAACGACGTGCCGCCCGAGGTAACGGTGGAGCGCGTCATTGACGAGGTAGCGCGCACCTTCGGCGTATCCGCCGACGAAATACGCTCACAGAAAAACAAGAGCGCCAATATCAGCAACGCGCGCCATATCGCTATCTACATTACAAGGGAGATCACCTCGCTTTCGATGGTCAACATCGGCGAGGCGTTCGGCGGCAGACATTACTCCACCATCATCTACTCTCTGCAAAAGGTGCAGAAGCAGATCGAAAAGGACCGCAAAATCAAGGAGCTGGTGGACGACACCATCAAAAATATCCGCGACAGATAGGGCGCTCTTCGGATGAAGACACGCGCCGAAAAGTTTTCTATATAATAAGGAAAGCGCAAAAAATCTTTCACGCTTTTCACATGCTTCCACATAGAATAAAATGATAGCAAGCGGAAGAATATGGACAGCTTTATAATAATTGTTGACGGCGCTGTTAATTTGAGGAAAATTGTTAAAAACAGGCTCCACAATTCTCCCAAATATTTCCTTACGCGGATGTTGACGTAAAAATGCGGCAAATAAGCCGAAAATGAGGGGTTTGCCTGGTTTCCACATCCCCTACTATAACTAATAAAATAAAAAGAAGAATAAGATAGGAGAGATTCTTCCGTGAAAGTCACTTGTTTGCGGACAGACCTGGTGGCGGCCGTCTCCAATGTTTCGAGAGCGGTATCGTCAAAGGCGACCATTCCCGCCCTGGAGGGCGTGCTGATCAAGGCATACGGCAGCAGCATGAACATCTCGGGCTATAACCTGGAAATCGGAATAACAACGGACGTGGAAGCGACCGTCAAACAGGAGGGCGAGATCGTTCTCAGCGCGCGCCTGTTCCTGGACATTGTGCGCAAGCTTCCCGAAGAGATAATGAATATAGAGACAGACGACCGCATGGTGACCTACATCACCTGCGGCAAGGCGGATTACCAGATCGTGGGCATGTCCTCCGTGGAATATCCCGATCTGCCCACCTTCCAGCAGACCGACCGCATTAAGGTCGGCGCCAAAACGCTGCGCGATATGATTCGCCAGACGGTCTACGCCGTGAGCGACAACAACTCCAAGCCGATTTACACCGGCTCGCTGTTTGAGATAGGGGACGGCATGCTCCGCATCGTGGCGATTGACGGCTTCCGCATGGCAATCCGCAGCGAGAGGGTCGAGAGCGATGGCAACACTGCCTTTGTAGTGCCCGGCAAGACCCAACTGGAGGTACTCAAGCTGTTGACAGACGACGATAAAAATGCGGATATCATCGTAGGTCAGCGGCACATCACCTTCAACATCGGCAGCTACAGCGTGATTTCACGTTTGATTGAGGGAACCTTCCTCGACTACAAATCGACCATTCCCTCGGGCGAGAAAACCGCGCTGGTCATCAATACCCGCATGATGATCGATTCCGTGGAGAGAATGTCGCTCCTCAACAGCGACAGGATACAGAGTCCCGTGCGGTGCCGCTTCAACGACAATGAGATACGCCTTTCCTGCGCTTCGGCGGTGGGCAGAGCCAACGACGTCATCAACGTGCCGATTATCGGCGAGAGCGTTGAGATCGGCTTCAATAACCGCTACATGCTGGAGGCGCTGAAAAATACAGACACCGACGAGGTGAAGATGGTGCTCAACGGTCCCGTCTCGCCCATCGTCATCAAGCCTGTCAAGGGCGACAGCTTCCTGAGCATTGTGGTGCCCGTGAGGTTAGCCAATGAAGGTTGAGAGAATTAAAATAGACAGCGAATTTATCCGTCTGCAGGATCTGCTGAAGCTCAGCGGCGTATGTGCCACAGGCGGCATGGCGAAGGTCGTCATTCAGAACGGCGAGGTGCTGGTGAACGGCGAGGTATGCACCATGCGCGGCAAGAAAATGCGGGCGGGCGACAGAGCGCGGTTTGACAATACCGAGATTGAAGTAGAATAGTCTTGAAGGTTCAACGCTTAGGTTTAAAGAATTTCCGCAATCTGGCAGATTGCGACATAACCCCCTGCGAGGGCGTCAATGTCATTTACGGCGAAAACGCGCAGGGAAAAACAAATATTATTGAGGCGCTGTGGCTGTTCTGCGGCGGTCATTCCTTCCGCACCGCGCGCGACAGCGAGGTCATTCAGTGGAACCGCGACTTTGCGCGGCTCGAAATGCAGTTTTTCGGGCAGGGCAGAGAACAGACAGCCGCGCTCACCTTCAGCCGCGGCAAAAAGGCGGTCAGTATCAACGGAGTGGAGAAGCCGTCGGCTTCGGCGCTGATAGAAAAATTCTGCGCCGTCGCCTTTTCTCCCGAGCACCTCAACCTGATCAAGCGCGGACCGGGAGAGAGAAGGCGGTTCATCGACAGCGCCATCTGCCGCGAGAAGCTGCAGAACGCGGTGATATTATCCAAGTACAACCGTATGCTGAGCCAGCGCAACGCGCTGCTCAAGGATATATCGCGCAGACCCGATCTGGCGGATACGCTCGAAATCTGGGACAGGCAGCTGGTGAGCTACGGCTCGGCGCTGATCCGCAAGCGGCTGGACTATATGGAAATGCTCGCCGAAAAAGCGGCGGCGTTCCACAGCGGCATATCCGGAGGCAGAGAGGCGCTTAGTATCCGCTATCTGGCGACGGAGGACATCAGTCCGCAGGACGATGTAAAAGAAATCGGCCGCCGGTTCGCCGCGAAATGCGAACGCGGCAGAAAAAACGACATTCACCTCGGTGTGACCATGACGGGTCCGCACCGGGACGATATAGAAATTCTCATCAACGGCAAAAATGCCAGGTCCTATGCTTCGCAGGGACAGCAGCGCAGCGCCGTGCTCTCACTCAAGCTCGCCGAGGCGGCGGTGCTGAAGGAGAGAATGGGCGAGGAGCCCGTTATACTACTGGACGACGTGCTGTCAGAGCTGGATAACAGCCGCCAGGATTTTCTGCTCAACGAGCTGAAGGGCTGCCAGGTGTTCATCACCTGCTGCGAGCAGTCCAACAAGGAGCAGCTGCGCGAGGGCAGGATTTTCAACGTCAGCAGGGGCGTCATCAGCACGGAATAGCGAATGGGGAGCAGCTATGTATTTGCATTTGGGACAGGATACGGTGATAACCACAGACAGTATAGTGGCGATGTTTGACATAGACGCCTGCACCGTCTCCAAAAAAACCAGGGATTTTCTCGCCGCCGCGCAGAAGAACGGCGAGGTGGTCAATGTTTCCTACGAGCTGCCGCGCTCCTTTGTGGTCTGCCGCAGGGACGGCAGGACCGTGGTGTATATTTCACAGCTGTCTACCAAAACGCTGAGCCGCAGAGGCCTGCCGTAACAGCTGTTTCAGTCAACACAATGAAGTCAATACGAGCCGTCGGCAGCGCCGTTTTCAGAGCGCGCACCGTCGGCAAAACGGGGCAGCCGCGCGCTGTCGGGAGGTAACATATGAGTCGTCAAAAACAAAGATGTCCGTATTGCGGCAAGAGAATGTCTTATTTTTCCGCCTATTCCTGCAGGAGAAAGGCAGAGTATGTCTGCCCGCGCTGCGGAAAGGAATGCAGGGTGGCCATATCCAAGCTCATGGGTATGTGGTTCTTCTTCCAGATGCTCAGCAATCCGTGGGGTATCGCGCTGGTAGCGGCGCCGCTGGTGCTTTTCCTGCTGTTCTCGCCGCAGTTTGTGCGCCTGGAGCCGCTGAAAAAATACCAGAAATCCATGGAGGCCAGAAAGGCGGGCATCGAGTATTCCGACAACCTGACCGCGCTCGATTTTGAGGACAGCGCTTCCTCGTCGGAGGGCGGCATGAAATTTGAAATCAACGCGGATCTGTTCAATCAGATCAAATCCTCCCGCTCGACCTCCAAGGAACAGGCGGACGGCAAGGAGATCGTCTCAAACTCCGAAGCTGTTTCGCAGGAGGGCGGCACCAAGGTCATCAAGACCCGCTATATGAAGGATAAATGATCATGAAGCTTTTTCCCGGGCAGGAGACCTGCCCTCACTGCAAAACGGTATACCGCTACGCGGACCTAAAAAAGCTCGGCCGTCAAAAGCAGACGGAATGTTATCATTGTCATAAAACTATCAGGATAAAGCGGACGGGTATCGTCATGCTCGCACTGGAGCTGCTGGTGCTCTACGCAATTGTGAATGTACTCATGCTGACCGTCGTAACAGGCGTCAGCTTTTGGGCGCTGTTTATCGTCAACATGGCGCCCGCAGTGCTTGCTGCAGTGCTGCTGCCGCTCTATGCGGAGCTGAAAAAGGATAAATAACGCGCGGCAACGTCAATTTGGAACAGGAATAAACGAATAACGGAGGTTTGTGTTTTGGAGAATATGGAACAGCTTGAAAAAACCGAGAGTATCGAAGCGACTGAAAACGGAATAGAAATCACCAAGGTTGAGCAGGAATACGGCGCCGATGAAATTCAGGTGCTGGAGGGTCTTGAGGCGGTCAGAAAGCGCCCGGGCATGTATATCGGCTCCACGGGTCCGCGCGGTTTGCACCATCTGGTGTATGAAATCGTCGATAACTCCATTGACGAGGCGCTGGCGGGCTATTGCTCCAAGATTGACGTTGTGATTGAAGAGGGCGACATCATCCGCGTATCCGACGACGGCAGAGGTATTCCCGTCGGCATCAACAGCAAAACGGGCATTCCCGCCGTGACGGTCGTCTTTACCGTGCTGCACGCGGGCGGAAAATTCGGCGGCGGCGGTTACAAGGTATCGGGCGGTCTGCACGGCGTGGGCGCGTCCGTTGTGAACGCGCTGTCCGAGTGGCTCGAGGTAAAGGTATGCGACGGAGAAAATATCTATTTCCAGCGCTATGAGCGCGGAAAAATCATGAATGAGCTGGAGATCATCGGCAAATCCGACGTCAAGGGAACCGAGGTGCGCTTCAAGGCGGATCCGCTCATCTTTCAGGAAACCACGGTTTACGACTATTCTATACTGGAGCGCCGTCTGCGCGAGCAGGCGTTCCTCAACGCGGGCATTCACATCGAGCTGCGCGACGAGCGCAACGCCGAGGACATCACCCGCAATAACTTCCGCTATGAGGGCGGTATCAGGAGCTTTGTGGAGTATATCCATAAAAAGCGTTCGTTGGAGGTCATCCACCCCGACGTCATCTATTTTGCTTCCAAGAATGAGGAGGACACGGTAGCCGTTGAGGTTGCAATGCAGTACAACGAGAGCTACAATGAAAACCTGCTCACCTTTGCCAATAATATCCATACCACCGACGGCGGCACCCATGAGGAGGGCTTCAAGCGCGCCCTCACCTATGTGATGAATGACTACGCGCGCAAGTTCGGCAAGCTGAAGGACAACGACAAGAACCTCAGCGGCGAGGACGTGCGCGAGGGTCTGACCGCCATCATCAGCGTCAAGCTGAAGGAAGCGCAGTTTGAGGGACAGACCAAGGCGAAGCTCGGCAACACCGAGGTGCGCACCATGGTAGACAAGCTTCTGCGCGATAAGCTGATGGTGTATCTCGAGGAAAATCCCGCCGTCGCGCGCGCCATTTTTGATAAGGCGCTCGCCTCCGCCAGAGCGAGAGAGGCGGCGCGCAAGGCGCGTGAGAGCGTCAGAAGAAAATCCGCGCTGGAGTCCGCGCAGCTGCCGGGCAAGCTTGCCGACTGTCAGTCGCGCGACAGCAGTGAAACAGAAATTTTTATCGTCGAGGGAGACTCGGCAGGCGGCTCCGCCAAGGGCGGCCGAGACCGCCGTATTCAGGCGATTCTGCCGCTTTGGGGCAAGATGCTCAACGTGGAAAAGGCGCGCATCGATAAGGTGTACGGCAACGACAAGCTCATGCCCGTCATCACCGCGCTGGGCACGGGTATCGGCGAGGAGTTCGATATTCAGAAGCTCCGCTATGACAAGGTCATTATTATGGCGGATGCCGACGTGGACGGCTCCCATATCCGAACGCTGCTGCTGACCTTCTTCTTCCGCTATATGCGCCCGTTGGTAGAGACGGGACATGTGTACATCGCACAGCCGCCGCTCTACCGCATAACCAAGGGCAAGGAACACAAATACGCGTACTCCGATCTGGAGCGCGACCAGATATTGGCAGGTATCGAGGGCAAAACCGAGATACAGCGCTATAAGGGTCTTGGTGAGATGGACTCCGACCAGCTGTGGGAAACCACCATGAATCCCGACTCGCGCCTGATGCTGCGCGTGGAGCTCGCCGACGCGGAGGCGGCGGACGAGACCTTCACCATCCTGATGGGCGACAAGGTGGAGCCGCGCCGCGAGTTCATCGAGAAAAATGCCAAGTATGTACAAAATCTTGACGTATAAAAGGGGACAGGGCTTATGCATTCAAAGACATATATTACCGTCAGATACGCGGAAACCGACAAAATGGGCATTGCCCATCATGCAAATTACCCCATCTGGTACGAGGTCGGCAGAACCGACTACATCAAGCTCTTCGGCACTACCTACTCGGAAATGGAGGCGGCGGGCGTCATGACGCCCGTGCTCAATCTCACCTGTCACTTCGGCAAGCCCGCGAGGTATGAGGACAGGCTGATCGTGCGCACCTGGTGCATCCATATGACCGCGGCGCGCATTGAGTTTGCTTATTCCGTCAAGCGGTTTCTTGACGACGGCACCGAGGAGGAGCTGGGCTACGGCACCACCGAGCACGGCGTGGTGGACGCCAAAACCTTTAAGCCCTGCAATATGAGAAAGCGCCTGCCTGCGCTGTACGAAAAAATGAACGGAAATATCAAGGAACGGTAATAAAGAACACAAGTCAGTGAGAACACAGTTAGCAGAGGTATTATAATGGATGAACAGATGAATGAGAGACGGATAATAGACGTTGACCTGCAAAATGAGATGCGCAAGAGCTTCCTCGACTACTCCATGAGCGTCATTGTCGCGCGCGCTCTTCCCGATGTGCGCGACGGCCTGAAGCCCGTTCACAGGCGTATTCTCTACACCATGTATGAGAGAGGACTCGACCCCTCCAAGCCCTATCATAAGTGCGCCGACACGGTCGGCTCCGTGCTGGGCGCCTATCACCCTCACGGCGACGCGTCGGTTTATGACGCGATGGTGCGTTTGGCGCAGGATTTCTCCATGCGCTACATGCTGGTGGACGGTCACGGCAACTTCGGTTCGGTGGACGGCGACCCGCCCGCGGCATACAGATATACCGAAGCGCGCATGAGCAAAATCTCCATGGATATGCTCACCGATATCGATAAGGATACGGTCGACTTCATTCCCAACTACGATGACCGTCTGAAGGAGCCCGTGGTGCTCCCCAGCCGTTTTCCCAATCTGCTGGTCAACGGCTCCAGCGGTATCGCGGTCGGCATGGCGACGGAGATCCCGCCGCACAATCTCGGCGAGACCATCGACGCGGTCAATCTGCTGATTGATAATCCCGACGCCGAGCTGGCGGAGCTGATGGAGTGCCTGCCGGGTCCCGATTTTCCGACGGGCGGCATCATCATGGGCAGAAGCGGCATCCGCGCGGCGTATGCGACGGGACGCGGCAAAATCACCGTCCGCGCCAAGACGGAGATCGTCGAGGCGAAAAACGGCAGATATAAAATCATCGTCACCGAGCTGCCCTACAAGGTCAACAAGGCGCGGCTCATTGAAAATATCGCCAATCTGGTAAAGGACAAGCGCTTGGAGGGTATCTCCAACATCGAGGATCACTCCGACCGCAACGGTATGCACGTTGAGATCGACGTTAAGCGCGACGCCTCCGCCCAGATTGTGCTCAACCAACTGTTCTCCTATACACAGCTGCAGGTGACCTTCGGCGCAATTCTGCTCGCCATTGTAGACGGTCAGCCGAAGATTCTCACCTTGAAAGATATGCTGCGCTGCTATATCGACTTCCAGGAGGAGGTCATTCACCGCAGAACGCAGTTCAACCTGAAAAAAGCGATGGACAGAGCCCACATTCTGGAGGGCTTGAAGATCGCGATCGACTTTATCGACGAGGTCATCGCGATCATCCGCCGCAGCAAGGATCTGCCCACGGCAAGGGCGGCGCTGATGGAGCGCTTTGGTCTGGACGAGGTGCAGGCGAACGCCATTGTGCAGATGCGCCTGGGACAGCTCACCAATATGGAGCGCGCCAAAATAGAGGAAGAAATTGCCGCTTTGCAGGCAAAAATCAAGGAATACAATGAAATACTCGCCAGCGATACCAAGAAGCTGGAAATCGTCAAGGAGGAGCTTACCGCCATCCGCAACAAGTACGCCGACCCGCGCCGCACGGAAATATGTGCCGTCAGCGGCGAGGTGGATATTGAGGATCTGATTCCGCAGGAGGAATGCGTGCTCACCCTGACCCGGTTCGGTTATGTGAAGCGTCTGGCAGTGGATACCTATAAATTACAGCGCAGAGGCGGCAGAGGCGTTTCGGGCATGTCCCGCCGCGAGGAGGACGTCGCCACCGAGATGTTCATCATCAATTCACACGACTATGTGTTGTTCTTCACCGACAAGGGCAGGGTGTACCGCCTGAAATGCTACGAGGTGCCCGAGGGTACCCGCCAGTCAAAGGGTATCAACATAGCCAATCTGCTGCCGATATCCGCCGACGAAAAGGTGACCTCCATGATCCGCGTGCCCGAGTTTGACGAGGAAAAATACCTGGTCATGGTAACGCGAAAGGGCATTATCAAGCGTATCGCGCTCAACGCCTATCACACCGCGCGCAAGGGCGGTCTGATCGCGCTCGATCTCAACGAGGGCGACGAGCTGGCGTGGGTGCGCATGACGGACGGCAGCGCCAATGTGATCGTGGCGACCCGTCTGGGTACAGCCATCCGCTTTGCGGAAACCGATGTGCGCCCCATGGGCAGACTGGCGCGCGGCGTCAAAGCGCTCTCACTCAGGGAGGGCGACGAGGTCGTTGGTATGAGCGTTGTCCGCCCGAACGGTCTGGTACTCACCGTCAGCGAGACGGGCTTCGGCAGACTGTCCAATCCCGAGGATTACCGCATCCAGTCCAGAGGCGGCAAGGGTCTGCTCAATTATCATGTGGAGAAATACGGCAAGGTTGCCGCCATCAAGGTGGTTGACCTCGACGACGATGTGATCATCATATCGCAGGACGGCATTATCATCCGTATAGCCGCCGCGTCCATCCGCGTGTGCGCGCGTCCGTCCAAGGGCGTGACCGTTATGAAGGTCGGCGAGGGCGACAAGGTGGTTACGCTGGCGCGTTCGCCGCATGTGGTCGATGAAGCTGTTGAAGAAACGACGGAGGAAGCATTGGAGGAACCCTCCGAGAATCCGGACGAAGCAGATAGCGAAAATACAGAGGAATAAGATTGAATAGCGCGGCAGCATTCCTTTGAATGTTGCCGCTGCCTGTAAGAGGTGAAAAGATGAAAATACGACACAGTGTGACAGCTCTCCTGTTGGCGGCAGCGGCGGTGTTCGGTCTGACGGCGTGCGGAAGCAGGAACGACGATGTAAAAAATGTGAGTAAGCCAAAGACCACCGCTACGGGCGACGAGGTGTATACCGTGCCCTCCGACGCGGTGGAGGAGAGCGCCAACGTGAACGGTATGCGCTTTAATCTGAGCTTATACCAGTTTACCGCCAACTATAACAACGAGAGGACGAGTCACGGCGACAAGGATATTCTCGACCTCAAAAAATGGGAGAAAAACGGCGAGTCCGAGAAGGACGGAAACGGCGTCTATGTGCAGTACTGGCACTATGACGAGGACGACGTCAGCTTTACCGCTACGGTAGAGGTGAAGTCCGACAAGCTGGTCAATATCGGCTGCGGCACCACCATGAGCAACTTTATGGAAATGACGGGCGACGTCAATAACAGCGATAAGATACTGGAAAAGACGGCGCAGATGGCGCAGGCAGCCTGCGGCTTTCCCGCCGAGAGCGAAGGCACCCTGCAGGATATTTTCTATCGCACCACCACAGGCTCCGACGATTCGCTGTGGTACAGCGGCTATGTGTTCAGCCTCAGCACCAAGAAGGATGAAAAGGACAGCAAAAATAACATTATGCTGTTCAGGGTGTTCCCCGTTACCGAGGAACTGAAAACGGAATGGAATCTGAAAGAATACACCAAATAATAACAGCGTGCGGTTGTAAAAATCGCACGCTGTTTGCATTGTATTGATTTGTCAGGGAAGCTCGTCCGCCGATATGCGGTGATATTCATAGCTATCATAGAGCAGGACGTCGCCCTTGAGAGAATACGCGGCGGTCTCCTCCGTATCCTTCAGCATATTATAGGTGGCGGTGACAACGCCCTTTTCGGCGGAGTAGGTATAGAAGGTGTAGTTAATGCTTTTCTGCGTTTTGTACATAATGCCGTCCCTGCCGAAGTAGAGATATTCGCCCGTATCGTCCGCCCACGCGCCGAGAAGGGCTTCATCGATTTTCGGATCGTCGGGAGCCTTGGGAATGCTGTTGTAGCTCTCTGTTTTTGTCAGGGTAGTGGTGTCGTTAGTATCAACATCGGTCAGAACGACCGACTGCTTATCCTTGGAAAAGTCATAGGTGTAGTCGCCGTTGAGTCCGAACATCAGCTGGGTGGTAAAGACGTCCTTGCCGTCTTTGTTATGGATTTCGTAAACGCCGTTGTACGCCATGGTGCCCACCAGCAGATAGGCGTTTTTATTTCCGTCGAAGGCATAGGTAAAGTGACTGTATTGGGAGCCGAAGCCGTCCGTAATTTTCCAGCAGCCCGTAAACATATCGCCCGGCTGTGCGAACGGATGCAGTTTGGATAAATCCGTTTCCTTTTTCAGCTTGGAAGCGTCGGCGGTTGTTTTTTCATCAGCCGTTGCGGCAGCGGCAGTCGCTGCGGTCGCGGCAGAAGCCTCTGAGGGAGTGGAGGAAGCCGCCGAAGTTGCAGAGGAGGATGACTCCTTTTTCTCATTGCCGCAGGCGGTGAACGTCAGCACGGAGCACAGCGCAAGCGAGGCGCAGATAATCTTAAGAAAATGATGTTTCATCATCAATGATAATCCCTTTCTGTCTTTGTAATTGCTTTCACTATTGTATAATTTTACACAAAAAAAGTCAACAATAATTTTGCCGCGTAAGCACTGCGGAAAAAAACGAAAAAAAACCGATGAATTACAAAATTAATGTTGATAACCGTCGACAGTTTTGTTATAATAAAGGATAAAATAAAGAAAGGTTAGATTGGAGGAGAAGTATGCTGAATACTGATTTTAATGCAAAGTTCGGCAAGGAGGGACTGACCTTTGACGACGTCCTTCTTATTCCGGGGGAGTCCCATGTGGAGCCAAAGAATGTCGATGTCAGCACGCACCTGACAAAGACCATCAAGCTCAACACACCCCTCATGACGGCTGCCATGGATACCGTCACCGAAACCGCAATGGCGATCGCGATTGCACGTGAGGGCGGCGTTGGCGTCATTCACAAAAATATGGCGGTTGAAAAACAGGCTGATATGGTGGACAGGGTAAAGAGAAGCGAGAACGGCGTTATCGTCAATCCGTTTTTCCTTTCTCCCGAAAACACCGTTCGCGACGCCGACGCGCTGATGGGCAAGTATAAAATCTCGGGCGTGCCGATTTGCCAGAACGGCAAGCTGGTGGGCATCATCACCAACCGCGACCTCCGCTTTATGACAGCTGAGGACTTTAACCAGCCCATTTCCCGCGTAATGACGCACGAGCAGCTGGTGACCGCTCCCGTCGGCACCACTATGCAGCAGGCACAGGAAATTCTCCGCCAACATAAAATTGAGAAGCTGCCCATTGTGGGCTCGGACGGCTCCCTCAAGGGCTTAATCACCATCAAGGATATTGAAAAGAGCGTGCAGTATCCCAACTCCGCGCGCGACGA
>ONEN01000057.1 GCA_900316815.1 uncultured Eubacteriales bacterium
ATCCGCCATATGGAAAATGTCATTGGTAAAGTCGGTGTTATTGTGGGTGTAGGTGCCGCGTACATAGTAGCCCTTTCCCCCGCGGCGCCGGACAAACTCCTGAAACTTGGGAACAATCACATCATAGCTGCCCTTGCCGTTGACGGTCTTGCGCAGGTTGTCATGGATTTCCTTTCTTCCGTCAAGGCTGAGCACAACATTGTGGCACTCGCGGTTGGCAAATTCGATTACGTCATCGTCCACGAGCATACCGTTGGTGGTAAGCGTAAAGCGGAAATTCTTGTTGTGCGCTTTCTCAATGCTTCTGGCGTAGGCGACAATGTCCTTGACCACATCAAAGTTCATCAGCGGCTCGCCGCCGAAGAAGTCCACCTCCAGGTTAACGCGGCTGCCCGAATTTTCAATCAGGAAATCGATGGCACGTTTGCCGACCTCCGGGCTCATCAGCGCGCGTTCGCCGTGGTACTTGCCCTGACTGGCAAAGCAGTACTCGCAATTGAGATTACAGGTGTGCGCGATATGCAGGCACAGCGCCTTGATGACGGTGTTGCGCTTTTTGAAATCAAAGGCGAGGTTTTGGTAGTTGTCCTCGGCGAACAGCTTTCCCTGCTCCTTCAGCTCCTGCACATCGTCAAGGCAATCTCCGATTTCGTTGGCGTCAACGGTGGGGTCATCCTTGTATTTTTGCAGCAGCGCGGCAACGATGTCCTCCCGGCTGTTGTTTTCAAACAGGGCAATCACGTCATATGCCAGGTCGTCCACGCAGTGAACGCTGCCGCTGTAGACGTCCAGCACGATATTGTAGCCGTTGAGTTTATATTGATGAATCATTCTCTCCACTCCGTTACATAAGGAAAGCCGTTAGCCCCCGAGGGATAACGGCTGCAATTCCTTTTTGAGATGCTTATTTCTCGAGGCACTTCTCGCACTGTTGGTTCGCAACACCGCAGGAAGTTTTGCAGGCAGACTGGCAAGAGGTCTGGCACTCGCCGCAGCCGCCGTTCTTAACGCTCTTTTTGAGATCGCGTGTCTCGATGGTCTTAATTCTTTTCATAGTTGTCGAGCTCCTTTAAGAATTTGTACCTTCATTCTAACATATACCGCGATATTTGTCAATCACAAATCCGCCACGGCTATGAATTGCGGAAGGTGGTTTCCCGAGGAGGTTATCTCTACGCCGCTGTCACATAGCGCGTGTACGGTTTCTATCGTGTCTGCGTCGATGACTTCGCCCGGCACCAGAAGCGGAATGCCCGGCGGATAGGCGTAGACATACTCAAGCGACACCGCACCCTCCGCTTTATCAAAAGGTACGGTTTCGGGTCGGTACAGATAAGCCCGCGAGGGATTGAAGCGCTTTTGCGGCACTGTGGCAAGAGCGGTTTTTATTTCCTTATCGGAATATTTAATTTGACGGTCCAATTCCGTCAACGCGGCAAACAAACGGTCGAAGCCCTCTGCGCTGTCGCATACGGAGGTCATGGCAATCACATAATGCGCTGCTGCCATTTCCGTTTCAATGCGGTATGTTTCACGCAGCGCAGAAGCGAGCTCACTGCCCGTAACTGCGGCGTGATAGGCGGTGATAACCAGCTTGCCGAAATCAAAGGCAAAGCAGGCGGGATCGCGCAGAACGCGCAGCTTTTGCAGGGCTTGTGTACGCTGATAAAAGTCATCTAACAGGTCAGTATATTCTTTAAAGGAATGAAGCTGCGCATAGCGCAGGCTTTCTTCCATGCCGCACATCAGCAGATAGGACGGGCTTGAGGTTTCGAAAACAGCCAGCTGCCGCTGCAATTCTTTTTCCAGCTCCGCGTTATTTGTCAATAGCAGCGCCGTCTGTGTGGGAGCGGGCATGGTTTTGTGCAGGCTGGTCACCGTTACATCGGCACCGCACGCAACAGCGGAAGGCGGGAACCGATCGCTGAACGGAAAGTGCGCGCCGTGGGCTTCATCCACAAGCAGACGCGCGCCGTGCCGGTGACAAATCGCCGCGAGCTGCCGGATATCCGAGCAGATCCCCTCATAGGTCGGAGAGGTGACGACAACCAGCTTGGGAGTATACCGCGTGAGCAAATCCTCCATTTGCTCGGGCAGGACACTGCCGAGAATATCGGTGCCCGCAACGGGTGCAGGCAAATAGTACGCGACATCCAATCCGCAGAGCTCTGCTGCGTTGTAGACGGATTTATGGCAGTTGCGGGCAAGAATGACGGTATCATGCGGCTTTGTCATGGCGCGTACCGCCGCAAGAATGCCGCCCGTCGAGCCGTCCACCAACAGGAACGCGCGCTTTACCCGATATAACTCCTCTGCCAAATGCTCTGCCTCGCGGATACAGCCCTTCGGGTCGTGCAGATAATCAAAGCCGTGAATCTCCGTCACATCCAGCTCCAGCGGCAGCGCGCCGATTCTGTTGCGCTTGTGCCCCGGCATATGAAAGGGATAAACGCCGCTTTCGGCATATGCCTTCAGCTTATCGTACAGCATCAGTTGGTACCGAATTCTCTCAGCTCCAGACCCTTATTGTGGTCGAGCGCCCAGTCGATGCTCCAGTAGCTGGTAAAGAGCAGCAGGTGGTTGCCCTTTAAATCCTGGATACGCTTGGTGTCAGAGGCAAGGTCGAGCGTTTTGGGGTCGAGCTCCTCGTTGACGATCCAGCGGATATATTCATAGGGAAGGTTTTCCATAATGATATCGACATTGTATTCGTTTTCGAGACGATACTTCAGCACGTCGAACTGCAGCACGCCCACAACGCCGACAATGACTTCCTCCATGCCCGCGTCCAGCTCCTGGAAAATCTGAATAGCGCCTTCCTGCGCAATCTGGTTGGTACCCTTGATAAACTGCTTGCGCTTCATGGTGTCCTTCTGACGCACGCGGGCAAAATGCTCGGGCGCGAAGGTGGGAATGCCTTTGAACTGAACCTTGTGGTTAGCGGAACAGATGGTGTCGCCGATGGAGAAGATGCCGGGATCAAACACGCCGATGATGTCGCCGGCATAAGCCTCGTCCACAATCTCGCGCTCCTGCGCCATGATCTGCTGCGGCTGTGAGAGACGCATTTTTTTGTTGCCCTGAACATGGAACACCTCCATGTTTTTCTCAAACTTGCCGCTGCAAATGCGCATAAAGGCGACGCGGTCGCGGTGCGCCTTGTTCATATTCGCCTGAATTTTGAACACAAAGGCGGAAAAATCCTCCGACATCGGGTCCACCTTTTCACTGACGGTTTCACGCGTGAGCGGCGAGGTGGTCAGCTGCAGGAACTGCTCCAGGAACGGCTCCACGCCGAAATTGGTCAGCGCCGAACCGAAGAACACCGGCGTCAGTCTGCCCTCGCGCACGGCTTCCAGATCAAATTCGTCGCCCGCTCCGTCGAGCAGCTCGATCTCGTCCATAAAATCCGCCCTGAGATACTGTCCCAGCACCTCGTCCAGCGCGGGATCGTCAAGAGCATACTCCTGCTTTTCCACTTCCTTTTGTCCGTTGTTGGCGGTAAAGGCGAGTATCTTCTCGGTGTTGCGGTCAAAGACGCCCTTGAATTCCTTTCCCGAGCCGATCGGCCAGTTAACGGGATAGGTGTTGATGCCGAGTACGTTTTCAATGTCCTCCAGCAGGTCAAAGGAATTTTTGGCGTCGCGGTCCATTTTATTGATAAAGGTGATAATGGGAATATGGCGCATAACGCAGACCTTGAACAGCTTGATGGTCTGCTTCTCCACGCCCTTGGAGCCGTCGATCACCATGACGGCGGAATCCGCCGCCATCAGCGTGCGGTAGGTGTCTTCGGAAAAGTCCTCATGTCCGGGGGTGTCGAGAATGTTAATGCAGTAGCCGTTGTATTTAAACTGCAGGACAGACGATGTGACGGAAATACCTCTTTGCTTTTCGATTTCCATCCAGTCGGAAACGGCGTGCCGCGCGGTGCGCTTGCCCTTAACGGAGCCTGCCAGATTGATGGCGCCTCCGTAGAGCAGCAGCTTTTCGGTGAGCGTGGTTTTACCTGCGTCAGGGTGGGAAATAATGGCAAACGTTCTGCGTCTGCTGATTTCGTCCTTGTATGAGCTCATAAGTTCAGTCCTTTACTCATTTCTTTTTTCTTTCAATTTATTATCATACTATTTTTTTGCTTGTAATGTCAACAAGAAAGCGGCAAATTCTTCCGAAATAAATTTTTTTAATCTTTTTGACACAAAAGCTTGACAAAATTATTAAATTATTGTAATATGAACACAGAAAAGCTGGATTATTCCTATCTTTTCATATACCTTCCAACTTTGAGGCAGAAACCGTTCGGTTTCTGCCTCAAACTATTACCGAAAGAGAATGATAATATGGATAACACCATAGGCCTTTACCTTCATATTCCGTTTTGCAGAAAGAAATGCGCCTACTGCAATTTTTTCAGCCGCGCGGGCAGTGAGGCGGATTATGATGCGTATCAAATCCAACTGCAACAAAAAATCAAAGAATGGGGACAAACCGCGTCCGAGCGCGTTTCCGGGGTTTATTTCGGCGGCGGCACTCCGAGTATTTTGGGAACCGAGCGGCTGTGTGCGCTGCTTGGCACGGTGAAGGCTTCGTTTGCCGTAAACGCGGACGCGGAGGTCACCGTCGAGGTTAATCCCGAAAGCGGCGGAGCGCTGGATTTTGAGAAGCTGAAAGCCGCGGGCTTTAACCGTGTTTCCGTCGGGTTGCAGTCTGCCATTCCCCGGGAAATACAGGAGCTTGGAAGGCTGCACACGCCCCAAGAGGCAGCGCTTACCGTTCGGCTGGCTCAGGAAGCAGGGATTCGCAACACCTCGCTCGATTTGATGATGGGAATTCCCTATCAGACGAAGGACAGCCTGCGCGACTCGATCCGCTTCTGCGCCGACAGCGGCGTGACGCATATTTCCTCCTATATTTTGAAGGTGGAGGAAGGAACACCGCTTTATGCGCGGCGCGGGCAGCTTGCGCTTCCCGACGAGGACGAACAGGCGGATTTATACCTCAGCGCGGTGGCGTATCTGGAACAGCTCGGCTACAGACAGTATGAGATTTCCAATTTTGCCGTTCCCTCCTTTGAGAGCCGCCACAACACACTTTACTGGCGCTGCGGCGAATATATCGGCATCGGTCCCTCGGCGTATTCGTTTTATCACGGCAGGCGTTTTCACTATGAGAGCAGTCTGCAAGCCTTTGGAGAAGGCAGGCTGATTGACGACGGCGAGGGCGGCAGCGAGGAGGAATATGTGATGCTCGCGCTGCGGCTGAAGGAAGGACTGAATTTTTCTGATTATGCAAGAAGATTCGGCAAACCCTTTTCCGCAAACGCGCCGGAGAAAATAAAGCAGTTTGCCCGATTCGGCTTTATGGAGCTTGACGGGGAGCGCGCCTGCTTTACCCCAAAGGGCTTTTTGGTTTCCAACAGTATTCTGGCGGAACTGATTTAATGAGATGATTTTTACAAAAACCTCCAATTTTTCTCTTGATTTCATTGGATTTTTTGCTATAATGTAACTGTACGGAACAGGTACCGTAAAAAACATCAAAATAAAGGAGAGAAACTATGAGATTTCCAAAAGTAAAAAGAGGTATTGCCAAAATTTATCTGGCAGAGATTCTGAGCCTCGTCGCCATTATTCCATCTACCATTGTGATGTTCATTCTGGCATCCTCCAAAGACATGCTGAAAGGTGATACTATCACACAAACCGCTCCCGGTGTGATCGTGATTATCTGTTCCGTCCTTGCTCTTCTGCTGTTTATCGGCTCCGCTGTTCTTGGACTGATGGGGTACGCGTCAGCCGCAAAGGAAGAAGGCAATTTCCGAAACGCGTTTTTCCTGATCATAGCCGGCGCGGTGTTTATGCTGGTTGCCAACATACTGCAATCCGCAGGCGTTCCCGGCTTTATCCCCTACTTTTTCACTTCGCTGAGCCAGCTGATGGATCTGATGGTTACCGTCTTTACCATTCTCGGTCTGATCAGGCTGTCGGTTCTTTACAATGACGTCAGAATGATTCAAAAAGGAACGGCTCTCTATAAGCTGCTGATTTTCATCTATGTGCCCGCTGTTATCGCTCACTTCCTCGCAAGCCTGTTCAGCGGAAGCGTGGTTACCGCGCTGCTCGTGGCTATTCTGATTATTGCTTCAATGATACTCAGTATTGTTTACTCTGTGCTCTATATGATCTATTTATACAAAGCAAACGAAATGCTCGAGGAGTAATTTTACATCCGACATCATGCCCCGGAGGTTATGTCCCTTCGGGGCTTTTGTTTTGGTGAGTAAATTGTAAAATGAAATGGTAAAACAGCGTATTTTTATCGTAAATCCTTTTGATTTTTATTTATATTATTGAAACAAAACGCGAAAAGTGGTATAATTCATTGAATGAGCTTTGATTACAATCTTTTCGGCTCACAGGAGGTATTATGAAACAGGAAGATGTACAATTTTACGGCAAATTTGCGCCGAAGCTGGAGGAGATCCGCGATATGCTGCTGCGTGAAATTCAGGCAATGCTCGACAGCATCAGCACCGATTCGGAAACGGCTCCTGCCGAGCATATCAAATGCCGCGTCAAAGGCGCGGATAGTCTGAAAGAAAAGCTGCGCCGCACCGGTCTGGAGGAAACACCCGAAGGAGGACTGCGCGGCCTTTCCGATTTGGTGGGTGCGAGAGTAGTCACGCATTTTATCGGCGACATCTACACCGTGCTTGAGTTGATTCAGCACAACGAAAACTGGCGCGTCAAGCGGGTAAAGGATTATATCGCCAACGCAAAGCCCAACGGTTACCGCAGCCTGCATATTATCATCACGCTCCCCTTCGGTGTGGGCGGCATAGAAACAATAGACGCGGAAATCCAGCTGCGCACCATCGCTATGGACTGCTGGGCAAGCCTGGAGCACCAGTTGAAATATAAAAAAGCCGTTCGCAGCACGGCGCTGATTGTGGAAGAGCTCAAGCGCTGCGCCGATGAAATGGCTTCCACCGATTTGTCGATGCAGACGATTCGGGATTTGATTAAAAAGGGATGAAACGGATGAAAATTTTATACGCAGAGGACGAAAGACAGCTGTCGGTCGCGGTAGCTGAAATCTTGAAGATGGAGGGCTTTGAGGTGACGACCGTCTATGACGGCGGACAGGCGATGAAGGCTCTGGAGGAGGATTACTTTGACGCGGTCATTCTCGACGTGATGATGCCCGTAGCGGACGGCTTTGAGGTGTTGCGCAGTATGCGGCAGAGCGGCAACCATACGGCGGTGCTGATGCTGACGGCAAAGGCAACCGTAGACGACCGCATTACGGGACTGACCGAAGGCGCGGACGATTATCTCGCCAAGCCCTTTGCCATGAAGGAGCTGGTTGCGCGCCTGCGCTCGCTGATCCGGCGCAACAGCGATTACCGCTATTCGGTGCTCAAATACGCCAATATCGAACTCGATTCCAATTCCTGCGAGCTGAAATCGGACAAGGGCAGCCTGCGTCTGAACAACACCGAAGCGGAGCTGCTGGCGTTTTTGATTCGCAACGACGAGACCTATTTCACAGCGGAGGACATCAATACGCAGCTTTGGGGCGGCAAGGAAAGCCCCGAAAAAGCGGAGCTGTATGTCTTTTACCTCAAAAACAAGCTCAGACAGATTCACGCCGACGGCAATATTCTCATGCGCGGCGATGCCTATGCGCTGGGAGAAGGATGAACATGAAAAAGCTGCGGTTAAAAATTGTGTTCGGTGTGTTTATTTCCGCCACGCTTGTGTTTTCTCTCACGATTGTTCTGTTCGGCATCGCGACGCATTACAATCTCAACAGACGCGCCGACTCAATTACGGACTTGATCAATAAAAACAACGGCAGACTGCCGCATGTCAGCGAACAGAATGTTTCAAACGACGATCTGTATATGTACAGCTATGATGAGGAGTCTCCGTACCGGCTGCGCTACTTCGTCGTTTCCGTAAAAGACGGAACGGTGAAGACCGTCGATGTTGAACACATTGCCGCCATCGATAACGATAAAGCGGAGGATATGGCATATCGCGTGATGCGGAACAACCTCACGGTCGGCTCCTACGAAAATTTCCGCTTCCGTGTGGATGAAGCAGCGGGAAGGGTGATTTTTCTCGACTGCTCCGGCGAGAGCATGACGCTGAGCTTGCTCAGCTCTATTATCGTGCTGATCGCGCTTGGCTTTATCATTATGATTACGGTGGTGTTTTACTTCCTATCCAATCGGATTGTCCATCCGTTTG
The DNA here is from genome assembly GCA_900316815.1 of uncultured Eubacteriales bacterium. Classification (GTDB taxonomy): domain Bacteria; phylum Bacillota; class Clostridia; order Oscillospirales; family Acutalibacteraceae; genus Ruminococcoides. The sequence goes on from ONEN01000057.1 coordinate 8,256, forward strand.
AGGAAAACGCGCGAATGCAGAAGCAATTCATCACCGACGCCAGCCACGAGCTGAAAACGCCGGTTGCCATTATCGCCGCAAACGCAGAGGTGCTCGCTTATAAAGACGGCGAAAACGAGTGGATCCACAACATCACCTCTCAGGTAGCGCGCATAAGCGAGCTGGTAAACGAGCTGCTCATGCTGAACCGTCTGGAGGAAATTGAAACGGTTTCCGATATTGAGCCGGTGCGTCTCAGCGACATCGTCAACCAAACCGTGAACGATTTCGAAGAAATATTCAATCGCAAAGAGGTTTCGGTCGTGCGTAAGGTGGAGCCCGACGTCGTGCTCAACGGCAATGCGGTGCAGCTGGGGCGGTTGGTTTCGGTGCTGACGGAAAACGCCTCCAAATACGCGCAGGAGGGCGGCGAAGTGCGGGTAACGCTCGTTAAGGAAAGCCGCTACACGATTTTCACCGTATTCAACACCTGCGAAACAGACTCCGACGCCGACTACAAGCATTTGTTTGACCGCTTCTACCGCCCCGATTCCTCGCGCACCTCCAAGACAGGCGGCCACGGCATCGGTCTGAGCATAGCTAAGCGAATCGTCACCCTGCACAACGGCTCCATAGAAGCGGCACCGACAGACGGCGGCTTGCAGTTTACCGTTAAGCTGTCTAATAAATTGAAGGCATAGGAGGAATGTCCCATGGGCGCAAAAACCAGACGGTTGGAAAATAATTTGATGACGGTGGGAACAGGCGTCGCCGCATTTGGCGTGTGGGCGCTTGTGAAATATATCCTGACCGCTTTTGTGTTAAATGAAGAGATTGAAGACAGTATGGAGCCTTCAAGGCTAAAGGTTATATACATTTTTGTTTTTTCCCTGACGTTACTGGATTTTTTAATGCGCTGTTTTATCGGCTTTTCCGCGCGCGCCGAGGGCAAGGGCAAAAATAAAGGCGTCTTTTACCTGGTGATCACGGTTCTTTTGATTCTGATTTATGCATTCAACATTGTGGTGGAGATTATCGGCTACATTACCTTCCCCCCTGCTCTTCTCACAATGGTGGTCACCCTTCTGATTGACGTCACCTCGGCAGCGATGCTGGTGGAGTTGTTTGTATCCTCCGTCAAGCTCAGAAAGCTGAGGCGTCTCGCAGACGACAGCAAAGGAGGCA
>ONEN01000260.1 GCA_900316815.1 uncultured Eubacteriales bacterium
CCTGCAACGGCTACGATAAAAAGGTCAATATCTGGAAGCCCGACGATTACGATCCCTCCTCCGATGAAAAATACGCCACCATTTATCTCCTTGACGGACAGGGAATGCTGTACCTCGACTTCCCGGGAGAAACGATCCTCGACAGCGAGCACGCCGAAGTGCAGGTGCAGAGCATGATGGCGGTGACAGGCAAAAGGGCTATCATCGTAGGCATCCACAATTACGGCAATCTGAAAGATATCGGCCGTGATGACGAGCTGATCCCCGATCTGGGAAGGCTTTCTCAGGGAGAGGATTATGAGTGGACGCTGAAATACGGCGGCGAAACTTCAAAATTCATTGCCGACGAAGTGGTTCCGTATGTGCAAAAGCACTATAACGTCTATACCGACGCGGCGCATACTTCTATCGCGGGCAAGTCGCTGGGAGGACTGGAATCCTTTTATATCGCCATGGAGCATCCCGAAATTTTCGGAACAGCAGGCGTGCTGTCTCCCTCGTTCTGGGTGTATGACGACGCCGCATGGCGGAAGTACCTTGGCACAAAGACCCTTGATAAAAATTCTCCCTTCCTGTATTTCTATTCGGGCAACGAGACGGACGATACGGGTAAGGAAACGAAGGAGATGGTGCAGCGCATAAAAGAGATGGGCTATCCCACAGATAAATTTGTGTTCCATTACAGCGACCACGGCGATCATTCGGTTCCTTACTGGCGCGCAATCTTTTCAGAGTTTTTGGAAGCAGCCTTTTTCCCCGAAGCGCTGCTCGTAACAGGAGAGATATAACAGGGACTGAGCTGTTTGCTCTCGTCATAGCACTCATTATTGTTATTTAAACGGCAGACCTAAGCTTGTTCCAAGGTCTGCCGTTCTTTTGTGTTTTCGGATAATGATCTGCCCTCTGCGAATAACCTGCCGCTTGCACGAAGGGTCTGTTTTTGATACAATAAGGGAGGACAATACCGATCGGATTATTCTATACAAAGTGAGATGATGATATGAAACTATTATTCGCCTCCGATTCGTTCAAGGGCAGCCTTTCAAGCGAACAAACTGCCGTACTGCTTGAGCGCGCGGCGCACGAGGTGTTCGAGGACTGCGTGTGCACAAGTGTTGCGGTTGCCGATGGGGGAGAGGGAACCGTTGACGCGGTCATTGCCGCCGAAAACGGCCGCCGCGTCACGGCGACAGTGCACGACCCGCTGATGAAGCCCGTTACCGCCTCCTACGGGGTTCTGGACGGCAACAGAGCCGTCATCGAGATGGCTGCCGCGTCGGGTCTTCCGCTTGTTCCCGCGCCGCTGCGCAATCCGCTGCACACCACTACCTACGGAACGGGCGAGCTGATTCTTCACGCGCTCAACAGCGGCTGCACCGATATCGCCGTTGCCATAGGCGGCTCCGCTACCAATGACGGCGGTATGGGCTGCCTGCGCGCGCTGGGCGCCCGCTTTTATGACGCGGACGGTGCGGAGCTTGCAGGCTTTGGCAGCGATTTGGAACGGCTGGCGCGCATAGACCGAAGCGATATGGACAAGCGCCTGCGCAGCTGCCGCATCACCGTCATGTGCGATGTAAAGAACCCGCTTTGCGGCGCAAACGGCGCCACCCTTACCTTTGCCGCACAAAAAGGAGCGACTCCTGCCGTTCGGCAGCGCCTGGAGGCGGGCATGATGAACTACCGCGCGCTGATTATGAGCGAGACGGGCATAGACTGCAACAAAGCGGAAGGCGCAGGCGCGGCGGGCGGACTGGGCGCGGCGCTCATGGTGTTCTGCAACGGTCGTTTGCAATCGGGGATTGAGACGGTACTGGATCTGATTCACTTCGACAGCCGTCTGGAGGGCGTTGATCTTGTTGTGACGGGCGAGGGGCGTACCGACTGGCAAAGCTGCTTCGGAAAGGTGATGAGCGGCGTCGGCGCCCGCGCCAAGGCAAAGGGCGTTCCTGCGGTAGGCCTGTGCGGTTCAATCGGCAAGGGAGCGGAGGATATTTACCGCTTCGGCAT
>ONEN01000029.1 GCA_900316815.1 uncultured Eubacteriales bacterium
GTCGCTATCGCCTTTGATACCGCCCTTGCCGCCTATCTGCTCAGCCCGTCGTCGTCGAGCTATGAGCCTGAGCGCCTGTGCGCCGAGTACAGTATCCCTGTCGCGGTCGCCGAAAGCGGGGAAGAGGGTCTCGGATTTGTCCACGCCCTGCCCGCGCTGTGCAAGCGACTTGCTGACGATATCCACGATATCGCGAACGACAAGCTGTTGTATGAGATCGAGATCCCGCTCGCTCGCGTGCTCGCCCGCATGGAGAATCTCGGCTTTATGGTGGACGTGGAAGCGATCCGACGTTACGGCGAACATCTCAGCGTAGAGGTGGACGAACTGCAAAAGTCCATCTACGAGGACGTCGGCTACGAATTCAATATCAACTCTCCCAAACAGCTTGCGAAAGCCTTGTTTGAGGACTTGAATCTGCCCACCCGCAAAAAGACCAAGAGCGGCTATTCGACCAACGCCGAGGTGCTGGAGAGCCTGTTGCCCCTGCACCCTGTTATTTCAAAGATCCTCGACTACCGCACGGTCGCAAAGCTCAAATCCACCTACTGCGACTCCCTGATCGACAAGGTCGCCGCGGACGGCAGGATCCACTCGTCGTTCAACCAGACGGAAACGCGGACGGGGCGTATCAGCTCCACCGAGCCGAATCTGCAGAATATCCCTGTGCGCACCGAGCGCGGCAAGGAGTTCCGCCGCTTCTTTAGAGCAAAGGACGGCTGTGTGCTGGTGGACGCGGACTACTCGCAGATCGAGCTGCGCGTGCTGGCGCATATCGCCCGCGACAGCAATATGATAGAGGCGTTCAAAAACGGCGAGGATATCCACGCCATCACCGCCTCGCAGGTGTTCAACCTGCCGCCGGAGATGGTGACGCCCCTCATGCGCAGCCGCGCCAAGGCGGTCAACTTCGGCATTGTTTACGGCATCGGCGCTTTTTCGCTGGGAAAGGATATCGGCGTTTCCACCAAGGAGGCGTCGCGGTATATCAACACCTATCTCGCGCACTATAACGGCGTGGACCGCTATATGCAGGCGGTGGTGGAAAAGGCGAAGCAGGACGGCTATGTGGAGACGATGTTCGGCAGGCGGCGCTATCTGCCCGAGCTTAGCTCCGGCAAGCACATGATGCGCGCCTTCGGCGAGCGCGTCGCGCGGAACATGCCCATCCAGGGCACCGCGGCGGATATTATCAAAATCGCCATGGTGCGCGTGGACGAGCGGCTCAAAAAAGAAGGCCTGCAGGCGCGGCTGATTCTGCAGGTTCACGACGAACTGATCGTGGAAGCGCCTCAGGAGGAGAGCGCCCGCGTGATGGCGCTCCTGCAGGAAGAAATGGAAAACGCCGTGCAGCTGGAGGTGCCGCTGACAGCGGACGCAGCTGTGGGAAGGACGTGGTACGATGCAAAAGGATAACAGGCTCATCGCCTTTGTGTGCACAGGCAACACCTGCCGCAGCCCGATGGCGGAGGGCATTTTCAATCAAAAGGCGGAGGAAAAGGGTATCCCCGTGCGCGCGGTCAGCTTCGGCATGGCGGCGGTAGCGGGTATGCCGCCTGCCGCCAATGCGGTGGAGGCGTGCAGGGAGATCGGCGTGGATATTGCCGCCCACCGCTCGCACTTCATCTATGACTACCAGCTCGGCGAATTTGATAAGATCTACTGCATGTCGGAGGAACACCGCATGATCCTCACGCAGAGCATCGGCTGTCCTCCGGAACTCACAGAGGTGCTCAACGTCGCCGACCCTTACGGCGGCGGTTTGGAGATTTACCGCATGTGCCGGGATATCCTTGTCATCTGTGTGGACGAGATTCTGAGAAGCTATGAGAATTGAACCAATGACAGCCGCGCACCTCGATGGGGTGTGCGCGCTGGAGGAAGCCTGCTTTGTCCACCCGTGGTCGCGGCAGAGCCTGGAGAGCGAGCTGCAAAACGAGCAGTCGCTGTTCTATGTCGCCGTAGAGGAGTCGCGGGTGCTGGGCTACATCGGCATGAGCTATGTGCTCGACGAGGGCTATATTTACAATGTCGCCGTTGACAGCGCGTGGCGCAACAAGGGCGTCGGCAGCGCGCTGATTCAAACGCTGGTGACCTACGCGAAAAAGCATAATTTCGCCTTTCTCACGCTGGAGGTGAGAGAGAGCAACGCGTCGGCGCGGTCGCTGTATGCCAAATTCGGCTTTGTCAAGGCGGGGGGGAGGAAGCATTACTATACCGACCCCGTTGAAAACGCCGTGCTGATGACGCTGTATTTCTTTTAAGGAATGAAAAGATGATGAAAATACTCGCAATTGAATCTTCCTGTGACGAAACCGCCGCCGCGGTGGTGGAGGACGGCAGAACCGTGCTTTCCTCGGTCATCGCGTCCCAGGTGGAGGAGCACAGACTGTATGGCGGTGTGGTGCCTGAAATCGCTTCGCGCCGTCACGCCGAGGCGATTGTGCCGGTGGTGACGGAGGCGCTGGCGCAGGCGGAGCTGACGCTTGCCGATATCGACGCGCTCGCCGTGACCTATGCGCCCGGACTCATCGGCGCGCTGTTGGTGGGCGTGAACTTCGCCAAGGGGCTGTCCCTCTCAGCAGGACTGCCGCTGGTGCCGGTGCATCACCTGCGCTCGCACATCGCTTCCAATTATATTTCCAATCCCGAATTAAAACCGCCGTTTCTCTGTCTGGTGGTCTCCGGCGGTCACAGCCACATTGTGATGGCGGAGGACTACACCAAGATGACCATCATCGGCAGAACGCGCGACGACGCGGCGGGCGAGGCGTTTGACAAGGCGGCGCGCACAATGGGAATGCCCTATCCGGGCGGTATTGAGCTGGATAAGGTTGCCGAGGACGGCGACCCGCACGCGTTCAAGCTGCCGCGCCCCATCGTTCACGGCGCGCCGTATGATTTCAGCTTTTCGGGGCTGAAAACCGCCGTGCTCAACCTGCTCCATAACGCCGCGCAAAAGGGCGAGGAGCTGAACAAGGCGGACGTCTGCGCGTCCTTCCGCTACGCGGTGGTGGACTGTCTGGTTACTAATTTTGTTAAGGCGGCGCAGGATTTGGGTGTGACGAAGCTCGTTATCGCAGGCGGCGTTTCCGCCAATTCTCTGCTTCGCAGGACGCTCGCGGCGGCGTGCGAACAGCGCGGCTGGGAGCTGTATATGCCCGAAAAAGCGCTCTGCGGCGACAATGCCGCCATGGTGGGCGCACAAGGCTATTATGAATTTATCAGCGGCAGGCGCGCCGATTCGGATTTAAACGCCTACGCGACCATGAGTATTGAGGAGGGTTAACCATGAGTGAAGCTTATCAGCCTGAAAACGAACTGCAGCAGGAGCGGCAGACTGCCGCGCCGTACGGGAACGCGCAGCCGTATTATCAAACGATGCCGTCAAGACGGGGAAGCGCTGCGCCGAACAACACGCCGCGCGAGCCCTCCAAGGTGCCCTGCATCGTTTCGTTTGTGACCGCGATTTGTTCCTTTGTGTGTACGCTGCTGACGACCTTCTTTCTGTTGGACTACCTTTCCGCCGTGTTCCGCTTCCGCAGCTATGTGGGAGAAGCGCGCGACCTCGGCGGCGTCTTTGCGGGCGTTGGTATTTATGTTTACTTTATTGTTGTGCTGTGTCTGCTGTTCTTTTCGCTGGCGCTGGGAATTACCGGCCTTACGTTCGGTATAATCGGTGCGAAGGGTCAGCGCAGTCTGCGCCCGATGGCACTTGTCGGAGCGATTCTGTCTGCGGTGCTGCTGGCAGGTCTGCTGGCGATGGCCGTAGTGATGATGGGCAATCTTCCCTTCGGCGCCTGACGGCGACCGTATGCGAAAAGCGGCCGGGATACTTTAATCATAGTCATTAACCATTAACCATTATTTTGTTTCATGAAGGAGGTAAACCAACCATGAACGAAGACTTTAATCCTTACAACCATTTTTCCGAAGGCATGATGACAGAAGCGGATTCGGCGCCGCAGGCGCCCGAAGCGCCTCAGCCTGAGCCGCAGGCGCCCGTCAGACCGGCAAGACCTGTGCCGCCGCAGGGCGCTGTCCGTCCCGCGCAGCCCGTGCCGCCGCAGGGCGCTGTCCGTCCCGCGCAGCCCGTTCCGCCTCAGGGCACTGCCCGCCCCTTGCCGCCTGTGCCGCCGCAGCCTGTGCCGCCGCAGTATATGCCCATGCCGCAGCCTATGCCTGTCCAGCCGCAGCCGGCACCGAAGAGGGATCCGCGCGATACCGCTAAGTTATTCGGCGTTATTTCCTTTATTATCGGTTGCTTTGTGTTACCTGCAACTGCGATGATATTCTTTAATTTCCGCAGCAGCGTTTCGGAAAAATTCGGCTTTGCGACAACCTACAGCCTGGTGCTGTCATTGCCCGCTGTGATTTTCGGCGTGCTTTCACTGCTGAAGAAGCCCGAAAAAAGATTGTTCCCGATGCTTGGTATTGCGTTTGCTGCGGTGCTGTTGCTGTGTGCCTTTATCACCTATTTCTTCATGGTAAACGGCGAACCCGTGGCAACTTCCACAATTTACTGACCGTAATAACGGAGGGGAGAACAAAACCATGCAAGAAGACAGAAATCCTTACGCCGATCAGCAGCAGGGAGCCGGAGAACAGGGCTACCCGCAGACGGTTCAGACCGGCTATCAGCAAAATTATCAGCCACCGGCACAGCAGAATTATCAACAGGGCTATCAGCAGCCGGTGCAGCAGAATTATCAGCAGGGCTATCAGCAGCCGGTGCAGCAGAATTATCAGCAGGGCTATCAGCAGCCGGTACAGCAGAATTATCAGCAGGGCTACCAACAGCCGGTACAGCAGAATTATCAGCAGGGTTATCAGCAGCCCTATTACGGCTATGCGCAGCCGCAGCAGGGAGGCGGCGCCGCCAAGGCGTTCAGCATTGTTTCCTTTGTGGCGGGATGTATTTCGATTTTCCTGGCGCTGATTTTTCTGTTCGCGCCGGTTACACTGTGGACCGCCGCTTTCGTATACGGCATTTTTCTTTCCGTTCCCGGACTGGTTTTCGGCATAGTAGCGCTTGTCAAAAAGACGCGGCTGTTCCCGCTGGGACTGCTGGGCGTTATCTTTAACGGCGTGCTGCTGCTGCAGGGACTGATCGGTATTATCGCTTCGGCGGCTGCTTAATACGGAAAAACAGACGGGCGGGAGCAACCGCCTGTCTGTTTTGACAAAATAAAAATTCTATTTAGAAAAGGAAGACATGAATGAGTAATCCTATTGTAACAATCGAGATGGCAAACGGAGGCATCATCAAGGCGGAGCTTTATCCCGATATCGCGCCGAACACCGTTGCGAATTTCCTCAGCCTCGCGGGCGGCGGCTTTTATGACGGCCTGACCTTTCACCGCGTGATTTACGGCTTCATGATCCAGGGCGGCTGCCCTGACGGCACGGGCATGGGAGGTCCGGGTTATCACATCAAGGGCGAGTTTACGATAAACGGCTTCAGAAACGACCTCAGACACACCGAAGGCGTGCTCTCCATGGCGCGTTCGATGATGCCCGATTCCGCCGGCTCGCAGTTTTTCATCATGCACAAGAACTCTCCCCACCTTGACGGCCAGTATGCCGCCTTTGGCAAGGTGATCGAGGGAATGGATGTGGTGAACGCGATCGCCGAGTGCGATACCGACTATTCCGACAAGCCCCTCGACCCGCAGGTGATAAAGAAAATGACGGTTGAAACCTTCGGCGAGACGTATCCCGAACCGAAAAAAGTCTAAATCCTGTGGTTTGTCGATCGCTATACTATATATATAGTATACAGAGTGTATTTTGAGTTAACTGAAAGGAGGCAAATCCCATGAACGTATTACTTGCCGGCGGCGCCGGTTATATTGGCAGCCACACATGCGTGGAGCTGCTCAAGGCAGGTCACAGTGCGGTGATTGCCGACAACTTTTCCAACTCCTGCCCCGAGGCGGTCAAGCGGGTGGAGGAGATCACAGGCGCAAAGATCCCGCTGTATGAGGCGGACGTCTGCGACAAAGCGGCGGTGGAAACAATCTTTGCCGAAAACAAAATTGACGCCGTCATTCATTTTGCCGGTCTGAAGGCGGTGGGAGAGAGCGTGGAAAAGCCGCTGCTCTATTACCGCAACAACATTGATTCCACCCTTACACTGCTGGAGGTGATGGAGAAATTCGGCGTGAACAACTTTATTTTCAGCTCCTCGGCGACCGTCTACGGTACGCCCAAGGTGGTGCCGCTGGTGGAGACGATGCCCACGGGCAGCCCCACCAATCCCTACGGCTGGACCAAGCTGATGATGGAGCAGATTCTCAGCGATACGGCGAAGGCAAGACCCGAGATGGCCATTGTGATCCTGCGCTACTTCAATCCCATCGGCGCACACGAGAGCGGCAGGATCGGCGAGGACCCCAACGGCATCCCCAACAACCTGATGCCCTACATCACGCAGGTGGCGGCGGGCAGATTGCCCAAGCTGGGCGTGTTCGGCGACGATTATCCCACCCACGACGGTACGGGCGTGCGCGACTACATCCATGTGGTTGATCTTGCGGACGGCCATGTGAAGGCGCTTGACTACGCGGCGGAGCACAGGGGAGTGGAGATTGTGAACCTCGGCACGGGCACAGGTTACAGCGTGCTCGACATTGTAAAGGCGTTTGAAAAAGTAAATCATATCACCATTCCTTATGAAATCAAGCCGCGCCGCGCGGGCGATATTGCCGAATGCTACGCCGACGCCGCGAAAGCGGAGCGCGTTCTGGGCTGGAAAGCGGAGCGGAATTTGGAGGATATGTGCTTCGATTCGTGGAACTGGCAGTCACATAATGTAAATGGTTACAAGGATTGAAATAACTTTATAGTAATATGTGACAAATTGCGAGTGCATTATTAGACAATTTGACTGAAATATTAAAATTCTGTAAAAAAGTGATTTCCAATCAAGAATTTTTATTGACTTTTGGAGGGCACTTGTATTATAATTATAATGCTTATAGAAGCATTATCATAAAAAGGAGGAAAAGAAGAAATGTTCAAAAAAGCACTGAGCCTTCTGCTTGCGTTAATGCTCGTTGTGGCTTCATTCTCGGTTGCGATGGTTTCCGTTGCGGCTGCGGGTGACGACGCGGCAGATTCTGCTTCAGATTTGACAGTTGCTGCTACCTCGAACTTCTTTGACGGAAGTGAAGCTACCTTTACACAGGCAGACCTCGCTGCAGGAGAAGGCAAGGTTACGGTGACCTACTACACCAAGTCTGAAGAGAGACTCCTGAATTCTCAGTGGAAACTCACTTATGACAGTGATGTTCTCGAGTATGATGGAGAGGCTAACAAGTCCGTGATGCCTAACGCGACAAACGCGGTGGTCAATCCCGAACCCAAGTCTGTTACCGGCGTAGTCGGCAACAGCTCGGATCTCAACACTTCCCCGCTCAGCGCCGAGGACGGCGGTAAACTGGCGTTTGTAACCGTTACCTTTAAGGTAAAAGACGGTGCAAGCGGCAATACTGCTGTTAACCTCAATGTTGAACGCCTGAGAGTGTCGAAGGCGGAAGGCAAGCCTTCTGAGCTGGCTGACGAGACTCAGGTAGTTGCCGATGGTGAGACAGTGGCTGAAGGCGTTGTTGACACCGAGTCCGAAGTGACCGGCGGCAAGGCAGAGCCCCAGCCCACCACTGAGCCCACCCAGGGTGCTACGGCGGCTCCCGGCACAACTGCGGCGCCTGAGACAACCCAGGCTGAAACAACTGCTCCTGTTGCTGATGATTATTACATCGTAGCGGGCAGCGAGGCTGAGATTTTCGGCACCGGTTGGGATGGCACCAATGAGGCCAACCTCATGACCAAGAACGATGACGGCACCTTCACCAAGGATTACACTGTTGACAAAGAGTACAAGGATGTACAGCTCAAGACCGTTAAGAACGGCGCTGAGTGGATCGGCGACAAGACCGGCAACAATGTGACCTTTGACCTGACAGGCGCCGGCACCTTTACCGTAGTTTACGATCCTGTTGAGAACTACACCTATGTAACGGGCGACATCGTTAAGATCAACACAGAGTTTGTTTACGAGAGCGTTTATGCAGCCGGTAACGGCGAAGGCGCTTGGCTGAATGGCGAAGCCTGGAAGCCCGACGCTGCTGTGAACAAGATGACCAAGGTTTCCGAGGACGTTTGGGAGATCTCCTTCAGCAACGTTCCCGACGGCTTTGAGCGTCAGATCAAGTTCACGATCGATGGCGGATGGACTCACAACTTCGGTGGCACATTCGAAGAGAGTGGCGTAGCTACCGATGCAGCTTACAACGGCGATAACATCACCTTTGATACGGATGATGTTTGCACAGTAAAGGCTCAGCTTGACCTGAGAGAATTTGACTTTGCTTCAAAGCAGGGTGCTAAGTTCACCATTACTATTGAGTATGGCGAGCCCGAACCCACAACTGTTCCTGAGACTACTGTTCCCACCACGGAGCCTGCTCCTGCCAATGTGTTCACAGTAGTGTCTACCTCCAACTTCTTCCCCGAGACCAGATCGTCCTACAAAGACCTCAGCGAGTACGAGGATGAGAACGGCGACGTATTCGTTACCGTTGACTACAAGCTGAAAGCAGATAATCAGTATCTGATCAACCTTGATGTTGATGAACTCACTTGGGATCCCACCGTTCTCGAGTTCAAAGAAGCTTACAACAAGTACGGCGAAGGCCGCAGAGCTGTGTTCACCATCTTCCCGTTCGCTTACGAGCAGGGTCTTGGTGCCGGCATGGTTAACACCTTCGGCGATAACAACGGCGGCAGAGTCGTTGGTAACTACACTTCCGTTCAGCCCGCTGCTTATGCGACTGAGGAAGATGGTTCTCCCATCGTTCTCGTAAGAGCGGTATTCAAGGTTATCAACAGAGAGCCTACCACGACATACGTTGACCTCAAAATGGATACTATTTCTTATTGCGATGACGACGTAAAAGAGCCGTATTCGCAGAGCGTTCCGATCAGCGGCGGCGTAATTGATGAAGAAGCCTATGCTAAGGGCACATACGCGACGATTGTCACTCCCGAAGGCGAGGATATTCCCGTAACCACAGCTGCTCCCGAGACTACCGTAGCTGACACCACTGTTGCCGACACCACTGTTGCCGACACCACTGTTGCTGACACCACTGTTGCTGACACCACTGTTGCCGACACCACCGGTGCTCCTGCAAAAGAGCTGACTGTAAACGCTACCTCCAACTACTTCACTCTGCCCGACGGTCAGATTGTTAAGGTTGGCGATGATGTGACCGTTGCATTCCTCGCTCCCGAGGATTACAACATTGTTGACTTCCAGTTCGGTATGAACTACGATCCCGAAGCGCTCCAGCTGAAGGACGTTACCACGTTCACAACTGATATGCTCATCAATAAGGAAGCGGAGACCTTCAAGGTTCTCGGCAGTGTTACTAACATTAACACTCCTTATGCGGTAACAAAAGGTCAGCAGCTGGTTGTTGCTACCTTCACCGCGCTCACCGACGGTGAGACCACCGTTGACGCCCGCGTCATCGACATGACCATCAGAAACGCTGAAGGCGAGGACGAGGCTGTGTTCGTTGATCAGAAGGATGTTCGTAAGCCCGCTCCCGAGCCCACAACAGCTCCTGAGACTACCGTTGTTCCCGAGTCCACCGTTGAGCCCGAGTCCACCGTTGAGCCCGAGTCCACCGTTGAGCCCGAGACTACCGTTGAGCCCGAGACTACCGTTGAGCCCGAGACCACCGTTCCCGAGACTACTGTTGCTCCCACGAGTGCTGTTTCCTTCTATGTAGTTAAGAAGGCAGACGAGTTTAAGCTTGATAAGGGCATTAAGCTCGAGAAAGACGCTGCTTCCACCGAGGCTGAGATTTACAAGGTTGAAGGTGCTCAGTTTGCTAAGGACGATGAAATCAAGGTTGTTTCCACCGTTGATGGCAAGACTGTTATCGATACCTATCCCGCAGAGGGAGACGGTCTGAAGATCGAGGCTGACGGCAAGTACACCGTATCCTTCCGTCCGAAGGCTGATGGCGACGATACCTGGTATAAGGGTGCCATCAAGGCTGAGAAGGAAGCGCTCCCCGAGGGCTACTATGTTGTCCTCAAGTCCGCTGAGTTCAAGCCTGAAAGCGGCTTCAAGCTCACGAAGGACGATAAGGTTAAGGACACTGAAGAGTACAAGGTTACCGGTGTTAAGCTTGCGAAGGATGAGGAAATCAAAGTTGTATCCTATGACGGCGAGAAAGTCACTGCGACTTATCCCGCTGACAAGGATGGTCTGAAGATTACGGAAGCCGGTACCTACACCGTATCCTTCCGTCCGAAGGCTGACGGCGATGATAAGTGGTATGAGAAGGTTCTGAAGGCTGAAAAAGAGCAGGATGCTTCCTCTACTACTATTCCTTCCACCACAAAGAGCTCCACAAGTAGTACCACTACTACTTCTACTACTTCCAAAGCAGCTGTTCAGACCGGTGATGTTTCCATGGCTCTGATCATTCTGCTGGTGCTCCTGTCTGCAACTGCAGGTATCTATTTCGCTCGCAAGAAGATGAACTGATTCCTGACATTGCTATAATGTAAAAAATTCACCCTCCGATTTTTCGGAGGGTGTTTTTTTCAATTGATGAAAAGCAGCGAACATGCAGAAAACAAGGCTGCAGCTGTATAGTTGACATAATTGTTTGACGGCGATGAAATAGCGCGGGCAGGTATCAGCATTGTAATTTATTTTTCAGGCGATTGTCACATAATCAGGTTGATTTATTATCTCAATTATACTATAATAAATGAAGATAACGGTAAAAGGATTGAAATTATGAAAACGATTGGATTAAAGCTTTCATCGCTGTGTTTTGTGCTTGTTCTTTTGCTTTGTTCGGCGACGCCCGCGTTGGCCGATGATACAAAATCGGAGGAAAACACGGGAAAGGCAGAGTTGAAAATCAATAACGCAGGCAATGTAAAAGCAGGCGACATCGTGACTTACACGCTCTATCTCAGCGAAACGGTCGAGCCTATTGTCGGATTTGAGCTCCGCCTGTTTTACGACAGCGAACATCTTGAATATCAAAAATCCAGTTTGAAGTTTGAAAATTTTGATGTAGTTATTTACAACGAAGATATCAAGGGAAAAATCCCCATGAACTGTTCCTCGCTTACCAATTTGCCTCAGTTCGAGAAAAAGGGACAGTTTGTAACAGCCAGCTTTAAGGTGATCAAGGGCGGCGAGTCGTCCATTACCTATTTTTTTACGGAGCTGTACGGTGAGAATCTTACCTATCTGAAAAAATACAAATTAACCTATGATCTCTCTGTGGGCGATAAGAAGCTTGTTGAAGACGGCGTTCCTCCCGTGAACGCTGACGAGGACACGCTGAACAATAACCAGGGCGATTTTATCAATTATGTCGACGGCATGGGGGAGGAGAACAGTCCGAATAAAGGCGAGTCACACGAGCGCGTCGGTTCTGCAATTGTCAACAGAGTCGTTGAATTGACCGGCACTGCGGACAGTGTTGAAGCGGACAAAGGCGGGTTCTTTGGCAGCACTGCGTTTATTCTGATTGCAGGACTGCTTGTGGTTGGCGCCATTGTTGCAGCGGTGATAATTGTCAGTACTAAAAACAAAAGCATAGAATAATTAACCTTTAGAGCCGAAGAGTAGCTGCATAGCTATTCTTCGGTGAATTTTATGTGAAAAAACCGTCACTTTTTCTTCAACAATATTGTATAATCATCTTGATTTTTGCTTTTGTTTGTTATATAATTAGCTTAACCGATTATCGGAAATCTATTGGAGGAATTTGATATGAAGAAAAAAATCATGAGTGTCGTTCTTGCAGGCACAATGGCTGCTTCCGTTGTAGCTGCCGGCGCTGTTGCGGTCAGCGCTGACGATACAAAAGCTATCGGCGGATTTGGTGCCCTCGGCGAGTACAAGCCTTCCCAGCCTGATAAGCTGAAGTACCAGCACCTTCTGTTTGCTATGCCGAACGCCTGGCAGAATGAAACCACCAAGGATCCCAAGTGCGGCGGAGTTGCCGGTATTTACTGGTGGGCAGGTATTGACAAGCCCGATGATGTTGCAGGCGGACATGGCTGGCCCGGATACATTGCTCCTGCCGTTGCGGAAGAGGGCGTTACCAACCTGTTTGGCATCAATGCTCCCGCTTACATGAACGGTGAGAATTATAACACCGGTCAGATTGTATGGAACAACTACATTGACGGCGGTACCGAGACCGACAAGACAAAGAACCCCTTCTATGATGCTGCCGCACAGAGCAACAACAGCCAGGCACAGCTCATGTCCAGACACGAGAAGAACGCTCGTTTCGACTATGTGTTCAGATATGGCTATCAGAAGCTCTTTGAAAAGTATTATCCCGACGGCAAGGAAGAGCTGGACAAAATCGATATTAAAGCAGACAGCAAGACCTACTGGGAAAGAATGAACAAGCTTGCAGCGAAGTTCCTTGGAAATGAATGGGAGAAGATCTCTGCTGATGATAAAGAGCTTCAGGTTGAGTATGCTCTTGACGAGATGGAAGCTGAGGATGATTTTGAGGATACGCTGAAGGAACTCTTCGGCGAAAAGTATTCAAAGAACTTCTTTAATGAAAACTCTGTTGAATCGCCCGAGAGCTCTGAGTACTACGGTCTTGCTTTCCATTTTGATGAGATGGTTTATGTTGTTGACTTTGACGTTAAGAAGATCAGCAAGAACGAACTGAGCGGTAAGCTCGGCTTCGCCGGTGAGTTCTATTTCTACTATGGCGGCGGTGAGTACGGCACCTGGCCCACCAAGGAACTCAACGAGCAGATGAAGACCGAACTCGGCGAAGAGAACGTTGTTTCCGGCAACTTCACCACCGGCGCGTATGTTACCAAGACCATGGAAGAGATCATGAAGGAATACGAGGAGTATCATAAGGACGATCCCACTACTGCTCCTGTAACCACTACTCCTCCTACTACTGCGGGTAAGACCGACGCTACTTCAGCTACCTCTAAGACCAGCTCCAGCAGCACGACGGCTAACAGCAGCAACAGCGCTGTTGCCACCGGTCAGGTATCTCTCGTAGTTATTCTTATGGTTGCTATCGTAGCAGGCATTGGCGTTGCTACCTTCAGCCGCAAGAAATCTTCAAAATAAGATAACGCATTAAAAGGCTCCCTCCCGTAGGGAGTCTTTTTGTATTTCAGTGCCCCTTTTGACAAAAAGTATTTTGCAAAATGTTTAGCTAAG
>ONEN01000197.1 GCA_900316815.1 uncultured Eubacteriales bacterium
GTTTGTTTCTATTATACCATATATTGTGCCAAGATGGAATACACAAATGATTATATTGCGGTTTTGAGGATTGACTTGATTTTTTCAGGAGACCCTAAATATCAGTGTGATTTCGGCGCTCCGCAAAGGGGAGAGTAGTCCATTTCTCTGTTCAAAACCTTGCAATCCTGCCGCTGTGGTGCTATAATATAAGGAAATCAAATCAAGAGTATTGGGGTATAGAGTATGGACACAAGAGAAAATCTGAGAAATATCGCCATCATCGCGCACGTTGACCACGGCAAGACCACTTTGGTAGATCAGCTGCTGCGGCAGAGCGGCGTGTTCCGTGAGAACGAGGCGGTGGAAGAGCGCGTAATGGATTCCAACGATCTGGAGCGTGAGCGCGGCATTACCATCCTCTCCAAGCCCACGGCGGTGATGTATAACGACATCAAAATCAACATCGTGGACACCCCCGGACACGCGGACTTCGGCGGCGAGGTGGAGCGCATCCTGCAGCTCGTTGACGGCGTTGTGCTGCTGGTTGACGCGTTCGAGGGTTGTATGCCCCAGACCCGTTTCGTTTTAAAGAAGGCGCTGGCGCTCGGCAAAAAGCCGCTGGTCGTGCTCAATAAAATTGACCGTCCGGGCGCAAGACCCGAGGAGGTGGTGGACGAGGTTCTCGACCTCTTTATCGAGCTGGGCGCCGACGACGAGCAGTTGGAGTTTCCCGTCATTTACGCTTCCGCGCGCGACGGTTACGCCACCGAGGACTACAGCGAGCGCGGCACCGACATGAAGCCGCTTTTTGAGGCTATCGTCAATGAGATCCCCGCCCCCAAGGGCGACCTGAACGGCGGTCTGCAGCTGCTGATTGCCAATATTGACGCGGACAACTTTGTCGGCAGAATCGGTGTCGGCCGTGTGGAGCGCGGCACCGTCAAGAGCGGTCAGTCGGTCACGCTCTGCCATACCGACGGCACCACCAAGCTTGTCAGAATCGGCAAGCTCTATCAGTTTGAAGGCTTGAAGCGCATTGAGTGCGAGGAGGCTTCGCTCGGCGATGTGGTATGCGTCAGCGGCGTGCAGGATATCAACATCGGCGAAACCATTTGCTCCAGCGACTGCGTGGAGCCGCTTCCCTTCGTAAAAATTGACGAGCCCACCGTCACCATGAACTTTATCGTCAACAACTCTCCCTTCGCGGGCAAGGAAGGCAAATACGTCACCTCGCGCAACCTTCGCGACAGGCTGTTTAAGGAAACGGAGACCAATATCGCGCTGCGCGTAGAGGAAACCGACAGCGCCGACACCTTCAAGGTATCGGGCAGGGGAGAGCTGCATCTGTCCATATTGATTGAAACCATGCGCCGCCAGAACTTTGAGTTCCAGGTATCGCGCCCCGAGGTCATTACCAAAACCATTGACGGCAAGCTCTGCGAGCCGATGGAGTACCTGATTGTGGAGGTGCCCGATTCCTATGTGGGCGCTGTTATGGAAAAGCTCGGTTCGCGCAAGGCGGAGCTGATCAACATGGGAACCCGTGACGGCGGCGTGACCCACATAGAATTCCGCATTCCTGCCAGAGGACTGATGGGCTACCGTCCCGAGTTCCTCACCGACACCAACGGCAACGGCATTATGAACCATGTGTTTGATGGCTACGAGCCGTTCAAGGGCGAGATCGTCACGCGTCACCAGGGCTCCCTGATCGCGTTTGAAACGGGTGAGACCGTTACCTACGGTCTGTATGCGGCGCAGGAGCGCGGTCGTCTGTTTATCGGCGCGGGCGTGCCTGTTTACGAGGGCATGATTGTGGGCGCCAGCCCCAAGGCGGAGGATATCACCGTCAACGTCTGCAAGAAGAAGCACATTACCAACACCCGTGCGTCAGGCTCCGATGACGCGCTCAAGCTCACTCCTCCAACCGTGATGTCGCTGGAGCAGTGTCTTGAATTTATCGCCGACGACGAGCTGGTGGAGGTCACTCCCGAGAACATCCGTATGCGCAAGCGCATTCTGTCCAAGGAACAGCGCATGAAGCAGCAGTTCAGAAAGAAAAACTAAGGGCAGGGTGCCGTATTAATAAGAGTATGAGTTATGTTATCCTGGACTTGGAGTGGAATACCGCTTACAGCAAGTCCGTCCGTAAATTTGTCAATGAAATAATAGAATTCGGCGCGGTGAAGGTTGACGGGGGTCTGCAAATTCTCGGCGAGTTTTCACGTCTGATCGCGCCGCAGGTCAAAAAGAAACTCAGCGGAAGGGTAAAGGAGCTGACGCACCTCACCAATGAAGATATCGCCGACGGCGACAGCTTCCTCGCTGTGAGCCGCTCGTTCACGGATTTTGTCGGCGACAGCACCGTCATGACATGGGGCACCACCGATATCCACACGCTGATGGAAAACTACGAGCTGTTCACGCACGACAAGCGGATTCCTTTTTTGCACCGCTACTGTGATTTGCAGGAGTATTGCGAACGGGCGATCGACCGCTATGACGAGGGGTGCCAGATAGGACTGGGGCGCTTTGCCGATCTTATCGGTATCGCGTATTCCGAGGAGGAGCAGCACCGCGCCGTCAACGACGCCGGCCTGAGCCTGAAATGTCTGCAAAAGGTCAGAGAGGCGCTTCCGTTGGAGGACTATATCCTGCAGGCGGACTGCGACGCCTTTTACGAGCGTATGCTTTTTAAAAACTATTTTATTACCGACCTCACATCGCCCGATGTAGATAGCAAGCAGCTCACCTTCTGCTGCGACGCCTGCGGCAGTCAGGCGAAGCGCCTCAAAAAATGGCGCCTGCGCAACAAGAGCTTTAACGCGGACTTTTACTGCCGTGCCTGCGATCGCCGTTTCTCGGCGCGGGTTTCCTTTAAAAAGCGGTTTGACGGCGTAAAGGTAACAAGGAAAATTATCAGTTGAAATTTTTTCGGGAACGGCACATGCCTTTCCCGATTTTTTCAACCTTATTTCATACAGTTTTCACTTTTGGGGATTATAGTAATGACATCATAAGAAATGAGTCCAACCACAAGACAAAAAGCGCAAAACCTTTTTGATTCCTTGATTGGTATAACCAAAAGCATT
>ONEN01000241.1 GCA_900316815.1 uncultured Eubacteriales bacterium
GATGCGCGCATACCCTCTCAAACGCCTGCGCAGCTGATGAATATCGCCGTCAAAGCTTTCAAGCACTAACCTACCCGCTTCATCAGGTGTATAAATCAAGGTCACATCCTTAAGGATTGAATACAGCTTGCTTGCGTCCTCCTGCAACATGCCGCGCGTATATTCGCCGCTGTGCTCCAGATACCGCTTGCAGTCGGTCGCCAAGGCGTTGAGCAGCACGTCAAAATCCGCCTTTTTCTTCTGCCTCACCGCGTCGGCAAACGCCTTTACCCTGTCGGCGATCACCGCCTGCATTTCCGGGCTGTGCTTTCCGGAGATACCGAACTGCCGCATCAGCTTTTTGGCGATCCGCTCATAATTCTGTTCGCCGAGCTGTATGCCGCTGTGACCCTTGATCGCCTTTTCCGCCGTCCGCGCCGCCGCGTTATACAGCGTATAGACCGCGTGCTCCGCGCCCTGCTCCTGCACCATCTCCTTTACGTCGATCGTCCGCTGCGCGTCCGCGCCGAACCCGTCAAACGCAATATCGCCGTCAGCGGTAAACCTCGTCCTCAAAATCATCAAAGATCGTGTCGTCCTTGGAATACCGCCCGTTCGGGCTCTTTGGCACGGCTGCTCCTGCGTTATCTTTTTCGGCGTCTGCGACAGCCTTTTCCAAGCCTCTCTTGGTGGTGATCCTTGTTTTAACAGCCCAATCCATTGGAATGATCAACTTTTCGTTGTCTCCGCCCTTTGACGGCAGCTCAAAGCCGGTGATCTTATAGACGCCGCGTCTTTTCAGATCCTCGTTGCTCACACCGAAGAACACGGACTTCATACTGTGCAGCCATTCGCTCGTTACAACCGATATTCCCTCCTCCGGTTTATCGTCCGCATAATTATAGCTGCTTTTGTAGGTGCCGTCCGGCGATAGCCGGGGTTCACCAATGCGATAATAGGTCTTGATCTCAGGCTTAAAATCAGGGTGCTCCCGTCCAATAGACAAAAACGGGAGCGCGCCATAACCATATTCCTCTGTCTTGTCAATGAATTCGCGCATGGATAAATCTTTATATTTGGCGCCTTCCGCAATAAAACGCTCGATCCGCTTCAAGCTGTATTGATTATACGGCTCGTTCATGCCAATACTATAGCTCACCCCGCCATCCGCAAACACCACATCGTCCCTGTCAATGTCGGGGCGTTTTTCTTTGCGCTGCTGTTCGTTCAGCATAAGGCGGCTTTCGCTGTCGCGGGCTTCTATCTCTCCGGCACTGTTAAGATAACGGTTAGAAGCCCACAAATCAGGTGATCTCTCATACAAGCCTGCGTCATATCTTGCTGATATCCAGTTTTGAAACGCTTCAATTACCGCATCACTATCCGAAGCACGAATAACGTCGATCATGCTTTTTGACGTAACAAACGAAAAATCGGGTGACTGAGGGTCAAGCTCCTTTATCGATCTGATGATTTCGTCCAGCGTATCAGCAGTTTCCCAATCCTCTTCTGTGGACGAATCATTGTCATACTGCTGTTTTACTGCGGTCAGCAATTCACTGTATGCCTTTTGCTCGTTCTCAAAAACCGCCATACCTCCGCGCTGTTTTTCTTCTTTCGGGTTTGTTCCGCCTGCAAATCTCTCATTATGCTGAATATAATGTTGGATTTCGTGAATCAATACTTTTTTCAGTTTGTCTTTGTTGCCGTTCAGCGCTTCCGCTCTGAGTGTACTGTCAAGAATAATACCCGAATTATCCCTAAAAATATATCCCTTTGCTCCGTTTTGAATATGTTCAAACTGATAACGGATATTCTTTAACTGCGGATAAGCTTCAAATAACATGCCGTGATTAATCAAATCCTCCAGCGTACCGGCAGTCAAGATGCTGTCTTTGATTTTCACGCCGCTGTCATCGATCTCAAACCGCCATTTGCCGTCATAGCCCTTGTGCCAGCCGGTTTTTTGCCTGATCGTCTCGCTGTCTGCGCCGTCGCGCTCCATCTGCCGGGCTTGCTCCAAGGCGGAGCGGTTCGCCGTCTGCGCCTTTTCTCCGGCAAAGCTAAAGCGTTCTGCGTTCTCCTTCCCTCCAAACTCCCTCTCATTCTCTCGCGCGTTCTCAAACGCCTTGCCGCACATCTCCGCCATCTGCCGCAGCGCCGCCGCGTCGTCCAAAAACGCCTGCGCCTGCTTGTTGTGACCGCGCTGTCCCTGCTCGCGGTCTCCCTTAAAATACTGCATGATCCTGTCGGCAATGCGTCTGAGCGCGTCGCCGACCTTTTTCAATATGCCGCTGTTCTTTTTGTTTTCGATCGCCCTTTGCAGCGCCTCGCTGTCCGCCGCCAGTGCCTCCACGGTCTTGCAGACAAGCTCCTCCATCTGCACCTCGCGCGTCGCCGCGTCCTTGCCCCAGCGCGCCGCGATGTCGCCCAGCAGCGCGTCCGTGTCCTTGCCCTCGGCGGTCAGATAGTTCACCACGAATGCCTGCACATGGCGAAAGCCCTCGGGGTCATACACACGCGCGTTGTGCATCGCCTCATGCAGCGCCGCCGCAAAGATCGCGTGCTCCTCCAGATTACTGTTAAGGTAGATCACATTGCCG
>ONEN01000030.1 GCA_900316815.1 uncultured Eubacteriales bacterium
TGACATGCCTCAACATTTCATTTACCTCTGTAAAATATGGGTTCAAATTCATACTTAGACCCATTATACCAAAGAATCTCCAACAATGCAACCCCCAATCTCGTTGCGTCATGGAAATCAATTATTAAGTAAATTCCCAAAGTAAATTCCACAGTGGAGTTTAGATGTGGAATTTAATGTGGGAAATAAATATGGTAGAATTTAGTCTGGGAAAAGGAGGTCCCGGACTATGAGTATATCAGATAAGAAAAACAAGCACATGCAACTTGAGGACAGAATTGAAATTCAAGAATGCTTGTGCAAAGGAATGACATTCAAAGCAATTGCGTCACGGATAGGCAAAGACCCCACAACCGTGTCCAAAGAAGTCAAGCTCCATGCGACGGAGTATTCAAGCGGCTTTACAAAGACAAATGCTACTTGCCCCAAGCTGCTCAAAGCGCCGTTTGTCTGTAACGGATGCAGTAAGCAGAATCACGCTAACTGCATTTATCCAAGGCGCAAATACACCGCCCGTACGGCACAGAAAGAGTATGAAACCGTCTTAGTTGAATCGCGCGAGGGCATCCCGTTAAACAAAGAGGAATTCTACGAAACGGAAAGAATAATTTCTAAGGCAGTAAAGAGCGGTCAACATATCTATCATGCCATTACCGCCAATGAATTAGCGGTATCCAAATCTACGGTATATCGTCATATTCAAGCCGGCTATTATGAGATTTCCAAAATTGATTTGCCGAGAGCAGTAAAGTTTAAATCTCGCAAGTCCAAGAAGGCTGAATATGTGCCCAAAGGAATCAGAGAAAACCGAGGCTATGAGGATTTCTTGCACTTTATGGAAGAAAATCCATATTGCTGCTATTCTGAAATGGACACCGTAATCGGCAGAATCGGCGGCAAAGTTATTATGACATTCCAGTTTGTCAATGTGGATTTTATGTTTGGCATTCTTTTGGATAACAAATCCTCTGCCGAAGCAAGCGAGAAAATCAAGTCCTTGAAGCAAAAGCTTACAGCTGCCGGTTTTAATTTTTCTCAACTGTTTCCTGTATTATTGACAGATAACGGCGGTGAATTCAGCAATGTTTTTGCCTTTGAAAATGACCTTACCGGCTCCAAAGAAACATCTGTGTTCTTTTGTGATCCGAATTGTTCATGGCAAAAACCTCATGTTGAAAACAATCACACATTATTCAGAAACATTGTTCCCAAAGGAACATCATTTGACGACTTTGATCAGAAAACCGTCAACCTGATTTTCTCGCACGTGAACGGTGTCAAAAGGAAACAATTCAACGGCAAAAGCGCCTACGAAATGTTTTGCTTTACCTATTCAGCTGAAATTGCTCACATTCTCGGCATTGAAGAAATTGAGCCAAAGGATGTAGTACAATCGCACAAGCTTTTGGCTCGATAACTGATAAAGTAAATTCTACCTCTGATGGAATTTAGTCTGGGAAATTTTTTCTCAGGCTAGCTTTGCTGCGCTTATTTTGCAAACTTATACTCTAATATTGTTACTTCTCTTTGCTGTTTTCGGCGTTTCTCATAGTGATTTCCGCATGTTTCTCACAGTGAATTCCACAGTGGAGTTTAGATGTGGAATTTAATGCGGGAATTTACGATCAATTTACATACGCAAGTACTCCCGCGCTCACGTCTGTTCTTTCCCGCCGTTCACATAGCCGCGGATCGCCCTGATAAACGCGTCGCCGTACCGCTCCAGCTTGATCGGTACCACACCGCTGACCGACAGGAATGCCTCCTCCGTCAGCGGCATTTTGCGGCACATGTCCGCCAGCGTCGCGTCCGAAAAAATCACAAACGCGGGCACGCCGCGCTTGTCAGCGAACTCCACACACAATTGCTTTAGTATACCGAAAAGCTCCTTCTGTTCCGCGCCGACCGAGGTCTTTTCCGCGCGACGCTTCATTTTCCGCGTCTGTTTGATTTTGACCCGCGCGTTTCCGCGCAGCACGGGATAGCTCATTTCGGTGACGCGCAGAATCGGTCTGCCCGTCCCCACGGAAATAATATACTCCTGCTCCTCCAGCTTCTCCATCAGCGCCTTGATCTCAATGGCACGCGCCTCCTTCATTATACCGAAGGTAGACTGCTTATCCAGCTTCGCAGCCCGAATTTTGTCGGACAACACGCCGCGCAGCACATCCGCCACCACTCCCGCGCCGTACAGCTGCCCCGTCTTGATAATACAGGAGAGGATTTTCTGCGCCTCCACCGTCACATCCACCGTCTCATAATCTGTCAGACAGTTGGAGCATTTGCCGCAGCTATCCTTGTACGCGTCTCCGAAATAGCGCAGCATGTAGCCGCGCAGGCAGTCGCTCGTGGTGCAGTAGAAGATCATGTGCTTCAGCCGCTCCTCCTCCTTTTGGCGGAAGGCGGCGTTCTGCTCGGGAGAAAGGTCGGGATTGCTCTCGGTGCTTTCGATAAAATAGCGGCAGGTCTGCACATCGCGCTTGCTGTAGAGCAAAATGCAGTCCGCCTCCGACCCGTCGCGCCCCGCTCTGCCTGCCTCCTGATAGTAGCTTTCGAGGTTTTTCGGCATGTTGTAGTGAATCACAAAGCTGACGTTCGATTTGTCAATGCCCATGCCGAAGGCGTTAGTCGCCACCATCACCTGTTTGCGGTCATAGACGAAGTCCTCCTGGTTGCGCACCCGCTCCGCGTCCTCCAGCCCCGCATGATAGCGCGTCGCGGCAATGCCGCGGCTGTTCAGCAGGTCGCAAACCTCCTCCACGCCCTTGCGTGTGGAGCAGTAGATGATGCCCGACCGCTGATCACGCTCCCGCAACAGTTCCAGCAGCTTTTCGTCCTTGTCCTTCGGGCGGAGGACCCCGAAATACAGGTTGGGGCGGTCAAAGCCCGTTGTCACGACTGTCGGACGGCGCAGCCCCAGCATATGTATGATGTCGCGCTTGACCTCCTCCGTCGCCGTAGCGGTAAAGGCGCCCACAACGGGGCGGCAGCCGAGCTGTTCGATAAAGCTGCCGATATTCAGATAGCTGGGACGGAAATCCTGTCCCCACTGGGAAACGCAGTGCGACTCGTCCACCGCCACCATCGAAATGTTAATGCGGCTGCACATAGCCTGAAAGCCCGCCGTACCGAGCCGTTCGGGAGCGACATAAATGATCTTGTATCTGCCGCTGCCCGCGTATTGCAGCGCCTTGCGGTACTGCGCGTCCGTCAGCGAGCGGTTCAGATAGGCGGCGCTCACGCCCTGCTGCACCAGCGCGTTGACCTGGTCCTTCATCAGCGACACCAGGGGCGAGACCACAATGGTCACACCCCTGAACATCAGCGCGGGCACCTGGTAGCAAAGGGACTTGCCCGCGCCCGTGGGCATAATGCCTAGCACGTCCCTGCCTGCGAGCAGGGCGTCCGTCAGCTCCTCCTGACCCTGACGGAAGGAGCTGTAGCCGAAATACTGTTTTAATATCGTATGCTTATCCACAATTTCACCGACCTGATTTTTATCCTGCCGCCGCTCACCGAACAAGCTGCAGCAGGTGTGCGACAGCGGGAATGCTCTTCCCCTGCTGCGCGGTGGTGGCGCTGAGCAGCGCTCCCGTCGCCACAAAAAGAATGTTGCGCAGTCTGCCCGCCTCCAAATCGCCGAGCAGCTTGGAGCAGAGCACCGAGGCACAGCAGCCGCAGCCCGAGCCGCCCGCGTGTACGTCCTGCGCGGCGCGGTCGTAGATCAGCAGCCCGCAGTCGCTGTGTTTTCCGCGGATGTCTATTCCCTCGCGCAGCAGCAGATCAAACAAAAGCTCGCTGCCGACCAGCCCCAAATCGCCCGTAATCACCGCGTCATAGTCGCGCGGCGCGCTGTTGGTGTCGCGGAAGAACCGTGCGAGCGTGTCCGCCGCCGCGGGCGCCATCGCCGCGCCCATGTTATTGGCATCGGTGATCTGCAAATCACGGATCCTGCCGACCGTCGCCGCGCGCACGCCGACGCTGCCGCCCTCCCGGGCAAGCACGCAGCAGCCCGCGCCCGTGACCGTCCACTGAGCGGTAGGCGTGCGCACCTCGCCGTATTCCATCGGGAAGCGGTACTGCCGCTGCGCCGCGCAGAAGTGAGAGGACGTCACACACAGCGCCCTGTGCGCCGCACCGCTCTCTGTGAACACCGCGCCCATCGCCAGGCTCTGCGCCATGGTAGAGCACGCGCCGTACTGCCCCAGGTGCGGAATGCCGAAATCCAGCAGTCCGAACGAGGTGCCGACGCACTGGTTGAGCAGGTCGCCCGCGAAGGCATAGTCGATATCCGCCGCGTGCACTCCCGCCTTCTCCAGCGCCAGCGAAGCCGCCTCGCGCTGCAGCAGGCTCTCCGCCTCCTCAAAGGTCGGCGCGCCGCCTCGGCTGTCGAATATCACCTTGTCGAAAAGACCGCCGAGCGGCCCCTCGCTCTCTTTTTTGCCGACTACCGCCGCGTAACCCGCGACGCGCGGCATATTCTCAAACAGGAGCGTCCCCGCTCCCAATCGCTGTATCATCAATAAAAACCTCCGTCCTTCCCTTTGTATTAGTATGGACGGAGGTTCTGCTATTATTGCTGTTGTTTACGCTTCCGCGTCAGGAACATTCTGCCGTCTGTGCCTGCGGCTGAACACCACGCACACGCCGAACATGGCGTAGATATACACCACCGTCACGGCGATGCTGACGGCGCCCGAGTGGTAGCACAGCGCGATCGCGCCCGCAAACGCCAGCGAAAGCGCTCCCAAAATGCCCCAGTACACGCCGCTGAGCCGCTTA
This sequence comes from uncultured Eubacteriales bacterium, assembly GCA_900316815.1. Classification (GTDB taxonomy): domain Bacteria; phylum Bacillota; class Clostridia; order Oscillospirales; family Acutalibacteraceae; genus Ruminococcoides. Next base: position 4,783 of record ONEN01000030.1, read on the forward strand.
CAGCCGTAGGCATAGCGCTGCAGGCTGAACAAAAATGCGTAGAATACAAGGAACGAGACGACGAGGAAGATATTCTTCGGCACCGCGTCCACATGCAGCTCCCGCATAAACTCCAGCGCCACCGCGATATTATTCATCGCCATCAGCAAAAAGATATGCAGCAGCATGTAGGTGCTGCCCGTCATCTCCTGCTCGCGGTCGATGATGTGGTCATAGAAGTAGCCGTAAATCAAAAACAGCCCCGCCACGATCAGGAAGCCCATCAGGGAGAAATAGACGCCGGACAGCGTTGCGCCGCCCTCAAAATAACCCGCGACGCTGATGATCATTTCGCCGAAGGTGAACACCACATAGAGCATAACGCGCTCGGTCAGATGGGCGAAATCCAGGCTGACAAGGCGGTTCTTCTCCCGCCGCAGCACCGCCGCCGCAATGCCGAAGAAGATGGCCAGCGGCGAGAGCGGAATCCCCGTGAACGCGTACACGGGCAGCGAGACAAAGACGATTGCCGCCTCCGCCAGCAGCACCCACATGTGGTAGCGCAGGTGCGGCGCCTGCCACGGCACCTGATTTTTCATCTGCCGCAGCTTGAGCAGATACTGCGCTGCGAGGTTGACAAGAATCAATCCCCACGCGATGTTGTATTGGTAATAATAATCCTGCCAGGCGACGCGCGTGCCGTCCGCCATATAATAGAGCAGGTACATGTTGATGAAGATACCCACATATTCCGACACGGACTTGGAGCCGTAGCGGTTGATGAACAGCGTGGTCAGGTACCAGATATGCAGCGCCGCCAGCGTGGTCAGCAGATAGGTCAGATAGGGTGCTAACGGAATAAAGCCGCCGTCCGTAGTATGGATAAGCGAATTATTCCTGCCGATAATATAAACGAAAATCAGGTCGTAAATCAGCTCGATATACTCGACCTTTTTTTCTTCCTTTTTCAAAAAACTGATAATCATGGGGACGTTCCTTCTCCGCGACGGGGCGCATCGGCACTCAGCGCAACGCTGCCGAAGCGGCAGCCGCCTTTGTGGCGGTCTGCGTCGTCTCAGCCGTCTCTTCCGCCTCGGTCGCCTTTGCCGCCTCCGTCGTTTCGGGAGGCGCCGTTGTCTCAGGCTCCTTCGGCATGGGGCCGGGTCCCGAATACACCGCGCCGCTGTCGTCGTCGGCGGTGTAGAAGCGCACGCCGTTCTCCAGGTCATAGGTAGAGCTGAACAGCTCCTCCTCGCCTATTTTCTTGCCGTCCTTATAATATACGCGCCATGCGTTCACGTTGTAGCTCTTCTCGCCGACCTCGCCCTTTTCGTTGCGGGTCCTGATTTCGTCATAATCGCCGTTGCGGAAGCCCCAGAACGTGGCGTGCAGCGTGGAACCGCTCACCTTGCACTCAAGGAACATCTGAAAATCGGAGGTGTTGCACAGCTTGAGGTCGAGATTGGGATAATCAATCGTCGCGTCCAGACCCGTGGGCACATACAGCGACGCCCACTTGTGGCAGTAACGCTCCACCGTGCTCATATTGGAACGGATGGCGGCGTTGTAAATAGTGGAGCTTGCCTGACAGATGCCGCCGCCGATGCCGTCGATCAGCCTGCCCTCCGAGATAACATGCGCCGTCTTGTAGCCGTTCGATTCCAGATTGGAGTCGCCCGTGCATTCGTTAAACGACCACACGCCGCCCGGCGCGATAACGGAACCGCTGCACGAATCCAGCGCCACCTTCATGTTGTTGGTCGCGTTGTCGGTGTTGGTGGAAACAGTCTCGTAGCTCGCGAGCTTCACCAGGTGCTTTTTGACGTAGTCCGCCGTGATGTCCGAATGAACCGGCTCTGTTTCGCACACGACCGAAACGCTTTCCCTGCCGCTTGCCAGCGCTTCCTTGAGCTGCTCCACAAGCTTGTCCTCGTTAACAGTGAAGCCGTCCTCCGCCTCCGCGATGTCAAAGCGGTTGTTTGCGAAGGGATGGAACTTGGACACATACGCCCCCGTCGGCTCGCAGTTGAATTCCTCGCAGAACAGCGACGCGATGGTTGCGACAGACTCATCCGATATCTCCGTCTCGACAGCGTATTCACACGAGGCGGTCGAGAGCATATTGTCAGCGTCCGCCTTGACCCTGTCAACCGTCTCGTCTATGTTAAAGGTGTACGCAAAATCATCCTGCGTTATCGTCGCTTCCTCGTCCTCCGCGGTAACGGAGATGGTGATAGGTTTAACGAGCGACAGCTTGTTTTCCTCGAGATACGCCTTTGCCTCGCTTACGGTTTTGCCCGCGATATCCAGCCCCGACACCTTGGTGCCCTTCTCAAAGGTGAACTCCTTTGTGGGCTCCGTGGCGGGAGGCGGCACCACTCCCGTTTGGAACAGCAGTCCCGAATTCCACACAAACAGACCGCCCGCGACGACCGTGATCACCGCCGCGAGGACGATCAGCACGATGGCAAGCACCTTGCTGCCGCCGCCCTTTCCTCCGCCCGTATCATTGAAAACGGGCTCCATGCCAAGGCTTACCTTATCTTTCTTCATACCTTACCTCACACAATCGAATAACAACGAATAGTTTTTGTTTGGTTGTTGGTTTATATTCTACTACACTTTTTTCCAAAAATAAAGTAGGAAAATAAAAAAATCATCGGGGATCGACTCAGTCCTACAATCGGGATATGCGCACCCCCGTCCGCGCGGAAAAATGTAGACAAAACAACGAAAAAATATAGACAACTGCGCAAAAATATCTGTTGAAATCCGCCGCCGATTTCAGTATAATAGAGATGGTACTATAATCGGTTTATTCCGTCAAACTGCTTTAAGGAGCTGTGAACAATGAAAATACTGATTTTCTCCGCCTCCACGGGCGGAGGTCACAAGCGCGCCGCAGCCGCGCTGGAGGACGCCTTCAAGCGTCTGCAACCGGAGGCGGAGGTCACCGTGGTGGATGGTCTGCGCGCCATCGGCAAAATGTACGACAACACCGCCGTCAAGGGCTACTACTTTCTGGTGAAGAACGCTCCCAAGGTTTACGGCGGCATGTACGAGGTGACCGACCGCGACAACATCGCCTATAAAGCCGTCATGGAGCTGAACGCCGCGCAGTCCAAAAAACTGCTGGAGGAAATTGAACGCCATCAGCCCGACGTCATCATCATGTGCCACGCCTTTGTAACGGCGATGGTCTCCAAGCTCAAGGAAAAGGGAAAGCTGCCGGACGTTAAAACGATCGCGCTGATCACCGACTTTGACGCGCACCGCACCTATGTCGCGCCCAACATCGACGCCTATGTCGTCGCCGAGCCGCAGATGGCTGCCAAGCTGGTGGAGGAGTACGGCGTGGACGAATCCATCATCTATCCGCTGGGCATTCCGACCTTTGATAAATTCAGCATCCCCGTATCGCGCGAGGAACTCAGCCGCCGCGAGGGGCTCAGCCCCGACAAAACCACCGTGCTGCTGATGGCAGGCTCGTTCGGCGTGACGGGCGTGCTGGACATCTATAAAAACCTCGCGCAGGGCAATCCCGACCTGCAGCTCATCGTGATCACGGGCAAAAACGGCAAGCTGCTGGAAAAGCTCGATGAAGCAGTGGAGGAGCTGAACGCGCGCGACCGCACCAAGCTGCTCTTCTACGTCACCAACGTGGAGGACTACATGCACATTTCCGACCTCATCGTCACCAAGCCCGGCGGCCTCACGGTTGCCGAGAGCCTCGCCTGCCACCTGCCGCTGGCTATCTATAACGCCTATCCCGGCCAGGAGCAGTATAACGTCAACTTCCTGCTCCAGCAAAACGCCGCCATTGCCGTGGACGACAAAAACGCCTCCGAGGAAATCACCCGACTGCTGCAGGATCCCGCCCGTCTCAACGAAATGCGCGAAAACTGCAAGCTCCTCGCCCGCCCCGACGCGGCGCAGGATATGGTGAATCTCGCCGTGCGGTTCGCAACAGAAGGGGACAAGCCTTGATACGGCGCGTAAAGGCGGCGGTCGCCGTCCTGCTGTGCGCAGTGCTGCTCGCGTCCTGCGGCGATGCGTCCGTTTTCTCCGACAGCGAGAACCTGACGAAAAAAGTGAAGCGCAGCACAGACACCGCCCTCACCTACCACTATGCCGACGGCGCGCAGGATCCGCCGACCACCTACACCACCTTTGCTAACGGCGTGACCACGTTTGCGCTCAGCGCCTTCCGCGCGCGGTCGCAGGCGGAAAAGGGAAGCTTTGTCTTTTCCACCGCCTCCTCGTTTTTGCAGCTCAACCTGCTGGCTAACGCCGCCTCCGCCGACACGCGGCTGGAGATTTTGCAGGCGCTCGCGGGCAATCTGACGCTCGACGACTGCAACGCCTGCTCGTCCTACTTCAAGAGCAGAATAGAAAGCGTCAGCAAAATCGGGCAAAAGGAAGCCCCCGACGCGCAGGTGACTCTCGGCGGCGCCCTGCTGGTTGACAAGGACACCGACGTCAAGACCTCCTTTCTCCAGACCAACCAGAACTTTTTCGGCTACGATGTGTTCCGCTTCGACTTCAAAGACGAACATGCCGCGTCCAAGCTCGACGCCTATTTCAAGGACTACACCGACAGCAGCGGCATTTCCCTGACAGGCGGCACGATGCACACGGCGTCCGCCCTCTCGGTGAGCGACGCGTGGCTGGAAGCCTCCGTTCCGACGGGCAAGGGCACGTTCAACGGCGCGGACGGCGCGAGGGAAGCGGATTATTTCACCTCCGACGCTAAGGCGCTCAAGAGCGACAAGGCGACAGGCGTGATGAAATACACAGCCAAAACACCGCTCAAGCTGCTTTTGATCCAGCCCAAGGAGGGTACCTCCCTCGGCGATTACATCGACAGCTTCGATATTCACGAGCTGGAAGCCCTGCTCGGCAGCGTCGATATCACCGCGAAGGACGTCGCCGCCATTCCCGCCTTTTCCGTCACAACCGACAAAAAAGCAGTGCCGCTTTCCGACAGCCTGTCCAAAAGCGGCTTGTATTCCCTGTTTACCGACAAGGCGGGCTTCTCGGCGCTCAACTACACCAATAACGGCAAGCTCGGCGAGATGTATGAGATCCCGACGGACTTCACCGTCAGCCAAAACGGCGTCAATGCGGAGGCGTCCACCGCCGCGAAGGCAGACGCGCAAAAGCCGACCGTCACCATTGACCGCCCGTTTATCTTTATGCTGCTCGACAATGAGAGCAACCTTCCCCTTTTGATGGGACAATATCAATAATCATGCATTAATACAGCAAGGCGTGCCGCACGGCACGCCTTTGTAATTTATGCTGTTTCGTTTTCCGTCAGCCGCACCACCAGCGCGGTGATGTCGTCGTCCTTTGTCGCCGCGCGGCGGCGAATGGCCTCCTGCACCACCGCCTGCGCCAGATCCTGCGCGCTTCCTTCGTTCCATGTGCGAATCAGCCGCTCCAGCCAGCGCTCATCGCCCGTCAGCACACCGTCCGATATCATAACAACCATGTCGCCTGCCTTTAACTCTACCGTTTCCGTTGAAAATTGAATGTTATTTAATATGCCCGCAGGCAGCGACGGCATTTCGCGCGTTGTCAGCCGCCCGCCCTTTTTGACATACGTCAGCGGCGCGCCCGCCTTTTTCAGCGTGACGCCGCCCGTGTAGAGGTCAACGCCCGCCAAATCGACAGTGGACAGCGACTCGTCGCCGCTCTTGATCATCAGCGCGGAGTTGACGATTTGCAGCGAGCTATCGGGCGACAGCCCCGAGCGCAGCAGCCTGCCCATCACGGACACCGCCATGTTGCCGTCCACCGCCGCGCGGCCTCCCGTGCCCATGCCGTCGCAGACGAGCGCGTAGGTCTTGCCCATGCCGTCGCTGAAGTAATCAATGCAGTCTCCGCACAGCCTGCCGCCGTCCGCGATATGCTGGTCGCTGCCGATCTCCACATCAAACAGCGGCATTTCGCACATCGCGGCGCGCACTCTGCCGCCCTCATAGCTCAGAGTGGGCAGGTCAAACCGCCTGCCGCAGCACTTGGACACCTCCCGCGCCAGCTGCCCTTTGGACATCGCGCCGCTGTCGCCCAGCTCCAGCTCAACGGTCATTCTGCCGCTGTTGCCGACCATGCACAGACAGTCCGCCACGCGGTAGCCCGCCGCGCTCAATGCCGTGATCACACGCTCGGCGCAGTCGCCGTCCGACATCTCCGCCGAACCGAATTCCCGGGACAGATCGTGCAGGATATCGCTCAGTCCCGCGAACTGACCTGCCACCACGCCGCGCAGCTCCGCCACGCGCCGCTGTGCCTCCAGTGAAGCCTGTAAATGGCGGTAATGCAGGGTCATCCGCGCGGCGATCTCGCCCTTTTTGCAGCAGTTCTTGACAAAGGCGTTCTCCACGTCCTCGTCCGTCAGCTTGCCCTTGGCGGCGAGCAGCTCCTCCAGGCGCTGAAAATCATCGCGCGTAACGCCCTCCTCGTGCTCGTAGCAGTACATCCGCAGACCGCAGCCGCCGCAGACCTCGCGTGCGACGTTCTCACACACCCAGGCGAAGGACGGCGAGTACATCTCTCCAAGCTTTTCCGAGACGGTTTTCACGTCGTTTTTCACGTTGGCAATCGCCTTGGAGGTGTAGTCCAGCCGCATCACCACGCTGCGCCGCAGGCTCTCGCCCTGCGTGGCGGTTCGCACGCCTTCAAACAGAGGGGTGAGCTCCTGATCCTCCTCGATGGCGACCCTGGCTGTGGCAACGCTGTTCACTCCGAGGTTCGTATAGGATTTCTTGGTCTGGGTATTCTCTATATAGAAGCTGATATTGCTGGGCGCCTTCGGATTGGCGGAGCCCTCCGGATTCTCATTTTCCTCCACGTAGGAACGATAGCGGACATGGATATCCTCGCAGGCACGGATCAGCATCCTGTAGTATTCCAGCAGTGTCTCATAGGGAGTGGAGGAGGCGCTGGCCGTGGAGGCCAGTGTGCTCCCGGATATGGGAAGGATCGTCTCGCAGTCCTTTGCCTTCGCGAGACTGTCCAAGGATTCTGATGCCGTGGCATCCTCTGTCCTGGACTCTGTCGATGTCTTTACGGCCGACTTGAGCTGGCCGAGGGAGGGGTAAAAGTTGATCAGGTCACTGAGCAGATAGGTCAGGTTCTCATTGCGGTTTGCCTCGTCGCTGATGCCCAGTACATATTGACGGATATCGATCTTTTTGTCCAGGTCAGTTACGCCGTTTGTGGAAAACAGCGCTTCATTCACGCTCCGGTTGACGTCCCGTCGGACCAGCTGTTCTGCGTCACGCAGAAATACGGCCGTTTCCTCATAGGAACGGCCGAGCTGTGATATATCAAAGGTTCCGTCCAGCCGGATCTCGATCGTCAGCAGGCTCAGTACGATCACCGCAACGCATATGCACTGTATGATCACCAGTGTATTCTTCCAGACCGGAGTATAGTACTTATCTTTCATCTTCCTGTCAGGACTGCCTGTCCGCCTCAGTTTTCTGCCCCGGGTGTGATGCCCTCAGGCGGCAGGTCCTCCACCTTGTATCCGATCCCCCACATGACCTTCAGGTACTTCGGGTTCTTCGGGTCGATCTCGATCTTCTCGCGGATGTGGCGGATATGGACCGTCACCGTGTTGTCCGCGCAGAAGGCCTCCTCATTCCAGATTTTCTCATAGATCTGGTCAATCGAGAAAACCTTACCCTTGTTCTGCAGGAGCAGAAGCAGGATGTTGTACTCGATGCGTGTGAGCCGGACGCTCTGGCCGTTCACCGTAACCTCCTTCTTGTCATCATCAATGACAAGCCCGCCGCTGCAGTACACATTGGACTGCTTCTGGGGCTGGGTGATGGTTCCCAGGGAAGTGTACCTGCGCAGCTGGCTGTTGACGCGCGCCACCAGTTCCAGAGGACTGAAGGGCTTCGTGATGTAGTCATCCGCCCCGTAATTGAGGCCCATGATCTTGTCCGTATCCTGGCTCTTGGCGGACAGGATAATGATCGGGATCTTGGACTGCATGGTCTTGCGGATCTTCAGCACAGCCGTCATCCCGTCCATACCCGGCATCATCAGATCAATGATCAG
>ONEN01000032.1 GCA_900316815.1 uncultured Eubacteriales bacterium
CTCGGTCGCAGACTGCTCGTACTTCTCACCGTTGCCGAACATTCCCGCAAAAGGATTATGCATAAGCCACACCGCACCCGCGATGCCCAAAACCAAAACCGTAATGGCAGCCGCTATGACGGACACCGTAACGTGCGACATACCGTTCTTTTCCTGATGCTTGTCAGTTGCCTCGGAAAGGTTCATGCTCGCCGTGCGGGAAATCTCATCCTGAATTGCCTTGGCGGTGTGCGCAACGGAGAGCTGCGAACGCAGATCGTCGAAATCGGAAATGCGGTTCTCCCTTTCCACCTGCAGACCGTTTGCCAACGCGGAAACAACATGCGGCGGCAATCTCTTGACGGTGTTCGTACTCATTAACAGACGGCTGTCCTGCAAGCGCTCGGGAGCGCTTTTAGGCTGGCGTCCTGTCAGCGCGTAAAACAGTGTAGCGCAAAAGCCGTAGATATCGGTGATGTCATCCAGCTGGAAGTTATCCTCATACTGCTCGGGAGCCGCTGCGCCGGAAAACAGCTGCGACTTCAGCAGCGTACCACGCTTGCGCTCATTTTCCGTCGCAAAGCCGGATATTCTGATCTTTCCCTGCGTAGTGATATACATATTCTTCGGAGAAATCGCATAGTGACCCAAGCCGCGCTTATGCATCGCCTCCAGAGCGGAAATCACCGGCATAAACAGCGGACGCGCGATATCCCATTCCAAACTGCCGTTGCTGCGCTCCACATACTCTTCAAAGGGGATCAGGTCTTCATATTCCTCCACCACATAGGCGGTGTTGTTCTCTTCAAAGATGTTGTGAATATTCGTCAGAGCGGAAAGCTCGCGCAGCTCGGAAAGCACGCGGTAATAATTGAGAAAGTCGTTCTTGAGCTTGATATAGTCATCCACACGGTCCTCATTGACCTGTACAACTGCTTCATCTTCCTCGCGTATAAACAGACCCACAGGCAGAAACTCGCACACAATGACAAGGTCGCCCGTCTGCTCATCAAAGCCAAGGTAACGCGTGCTCTCACCGTTGGTATCGATTCCCGCGCCGACAATGTAGCGCCCTGCCAGTTCTGTACCGTATGGCAGATAGGGAGCCGTTTGTTTTTCTGTATTATCAAATCCGCAAACAGGGCACACCGACTCGTTGCCGATTTCCTGCATGCATCCATAACATAATGGCATACTTCTGTCACTCCAAAATCATTTTCGTAAACACATAATCTTTATTTTATAAAAGAATTATATCACAGAGATTCAATTCTTGGCAAGCATTTCAATGGTCAAATTAATTACAATTTTGTTATTGATACGCTGGTATCTCAACATACTACATAATTATATCATGCTTTTTTGTAATTGTCTATAGATTTTGGAAGATTTACGTCGAATTATCGGCAAACGGTCAGAGTTCTATCATCTCCGCGAGATAATTCTGAATCAAGGTCGCGTCCTCAATGGTAACAGCACCGTCCTTGTTTACATCAGCCGTGAGCGGATTTGCCAACTCGGCAGCCTCTGCCAGCACGCGCTGAATCACGGTGACGTCATTAATTGTCACCACGCCGTCACCGTCCGCGTCTCCCAAAATGTAATCCTCCACGGGTTGATAATAACCCGTCATCCATTCATGCCGCTGCGCAAGCCACGTTTTCAGATAATCAAAATTCTCGGCATAGGTTGCAAGGGGCTTTTTCTGAATATTGATCCAGTATTTGCCGATGTTCCAGCCGGCTTCGTTATAATTGCGTCCGATAATATCGGCATACTGCGCATATGCGGTGTCGAGCAGACCGCCATCGGCGGAAATACTCGTGAAATAATCATAATATTGGCAATAAACCTTGCGCACCTCATCTTTGAACCAAGACTGCTTACAGAGAAACTTGTATATGTTTTTATCGGCAAAAACATTTTCCGTCATACTTGCGTCCCTGCCGCGTGTGCCGTATTCAGGGTTGGAATTGCCTGCGCTCAGGTCGTAATCCCACGGCGGTCCCGCGTAGAGCTTGCCGTCCTGATAATAGAAAAAGACGCTGCTCATATTAAAATCAAACGTCTTGAGGTACTCGTTCAGCAGGAAAAACTTGGCAAAGGAGGTCACGTCAATTTTCGCCTCAATCTCCTCGCGGGTGCCGCTGCGAATCGCAGACACAATCCCCTGCACCGTTTCCTGAATATAAGCAAGCTGTTCCTCTGTCGGCTCCTCCGGCTCGCTGGCAATAAAGCGCAGGCCGTCCACCTTAAAGTAGGTAACGCCTTCTTCTTCGCGCTGCGCCTCATACTCCATCAAAAAGTCCTTTTTGCCGTCATCGCCTTCAATGTCGATATTCACCCTGTCCTTGCCTTCCTGAACAGGCTCCATCAGCAAATAACACCCGCGGAAGGTATCATCCACCCACAGCTCTACGAACTGAAAATTAGAGGTATAGGCAAGTCCCATTTCTTTTGCAATGGAGAAGGCAAGATAGTTGCGGAGGAGCGTCGGATCAAATGTGTTGGCAATCAGCGCCCACTTTTTGCCCTTGCCCATTCCGAGCACGTCTTTTTTCTTTTCGAACTTGAACGTAAACGCCTTTTTCTTTACCCAGTTGAGCGCGGTTGTGTTGCCGCGAACCTTAAAGAGACACGCGTCTGACAGCGTGCTGCCGTCGGTGCCCGTAATCGAAATCTGCGCATTCTGATAGCCGTCTTCCTTTTCAAGCGTAGTGCCGTTGCCGTTTTCGGTTGTAACGCGAATCTGCGGCACCGTCATTTCCCACTCGCTTTGCGGTGTTTCAACTCCTTCTGCGGAAGCCGAAATGCCCGCAAAGCCAACGCAGGACATAACAACAGCCAGGCACATCAACACAGCCACCCATTTTTTTACCATTACACACGTTTTCATAAAAACCATCCTTTTCCTTTCAGCGTTGCCAAGCAGCAAAGCAGCGCGACGCAGCCTTTTTATTATCAATACGCTTTCATAAAGCAATTTGGTTGCGGAAATCCACACTCAGCGCAGATGAAGTATCAAGAGCGCCTGACCGCTGTGCACCGTTATCAGCGCTTCATCGTCTGTGAACACATTCGATACACCCATTGGTACGGCGTGCGTGAGCGTACCGTGCCGCAAAGGATAGTAAGCGCCCTCATATGTCAGCGTAACAGACGCACAGCCAAAAGGAAAAACAGAAAACGTCCTGCCTTTATAGCCCCCGCATCGGTGCCTGCCCTCGCGGAGCAGCATGATCATTTCCGAATCCGATACAATGCAACCCGTTGCCCCCTGCGCTGCAAGCGCTTCGAGCACACACAGATTTGCCAGGCTGTGATCGAGTCTGCCTCCAATGGCGCCCAGCAGAAGGAAATCTCTGAATCCTCTTTCAAGCGCTGTCGTGACACAGTGCATGGTATCGGTATCATCCTTTTCCGGGCAAAGACGGATTACCTCGCAGTCCGACGGAAGTTCTCCCCCGTAGGAATCAAAATCGCCGATAACAACATCGGGAACCAGCCCCGCCGCTTTGGCGGTGGCATAGCCCCTGTCGGCGCACATAATAAAATCGCCGCCGCGTACCGCAGTTTTGATCGTAGCCGCATCCGCGTCGGGCGATCCAGCGATAATTACGCAGCGACGACTTGTTTTCATTTCAGTTGCCAATGCTTGATGTCCTTTACTTCGTTATACATCGTCACATAACTGTTGTGACGGGTTTTCTCAATCTCTCCGTCTGCAAGCGCCTCCAACACACGGCAGCCCTTCTCACAGAGATGGGCGCAGGAGGTAAACATACACTCTCCCAAATACGGTTCAAACTCAGGAAAGCAATGCTGCAGGTCATTTTTGTCAATCATTTCGTAGCGCTGCAAATCAACGGTGGAAAAGCCCGGCGTATCGGCGACATAGCAGCCCTCAAGCGCAAACAGCTCCACTACGCGCGTGGTGTGACGGCCGCGCCCCAGCTTTTCACTGATCTGACCTGTCTGCTGGCTAAGGCCGGGAAACAATCTGTTCAGCAGCGTAGATTTTCCCACACCGCTGTTGCCAATGAACGCAGTGACCTTGCCCTGTAATAGAGCAAGCAGGCGATCGGACTCGTCTTCACCGTCTGCAGCGCATTGAAAGACCTCCAGTCCGGCATGGCGGTAAATCCGCGCCACCTCATCGCCGTTTTTGATGTCATTCTTCGACACCACAATAATGGGCTCCATATGATTATTGACCGCCGCTGCTGTCATTTTATCAATAACGGTAAAGTTTGGCAGCGGATTCACGGTAGAGCACACAATAACCAACGCGTCAATATTACACAGCGCCGGCCGCTTCAGCTTGTTCTTGCGCGGCAAAATTGCCTCTATAGCGCAAAATCCATCGTCCTCAGGGACGGAAAAAATAACTCTGTCGCCCACAAGGGGAGAGCTTCCTTTTTTTCGGAAGCTCCCCCTTGCCTTGCATTCGTATTCTTTTTCATCGCAGCGGACATAGTAAAATCCGCCGATGGACTTCATCAGAAGCCCCTGTTTTTGTTCCATATTAATTTCCCAAACCGGGATCCTCATACACGCCGGGATCAACATATTCGGTCGCGTAGGGATCAACATATTCGGTGTACTCAATCGGCGCATCCGTAACAACGGGCTCGGTTGTGGTCGCCACATAGTCATGCGTCGTGATGCTGACAGAGCCTGTGGTAAAGTCAAGCGCATACTCGCGGTAGGGCTGTCCGTCCAACTGAACCGTGACACGCTTGTTGCCCGAGCTTTCAACTACAATAGGCACATTGGGCGTCTCGATGGGATTGACAGTCCTTGTCATATCGGACTGAATCTCCTGGTCAATCAGAACGGTCATCTCTAACTGCTTGTCAAGATTCTTCGGCAGGTCAACGTTCAGCGTAACCTTGCGCTTATCACCCTTGCCCGTGCTGACGGTCAGCGTCACAAGCGTTCCGGCCTCCACCTTGCCGTGCGGCAGCGGAGCCGCACCGATGACGGTATCCTTCGGATCCTTACTCTCGTCGTCAAGAATAGTCTCTACGGTAAATCCGAGATTCTCCAGTTCGGACTGCGCCGCGTCAATGGTCTGACCGATAACCGAGGGAATCTCCACGATTTCGGGACGCTCGCCCTTGGAAACGTAAATATACACGGTAGAACCGATGGGCGTCTTGGAGCCTGCCACGGGGAAGGTGCCGATCACGTAATCCTTGGCGGTTTTTTCGTTCTCTACCATGATAGGCTCGGGAATCAAACCGAGATCCTTTATCTTGGAAGCAACCTCTTCCTGCTTGAAGTTGGAGTTAAAGAACGGAACGGAAATTTCATCTTCGCTGCTGTTAACAGTGAGCACCACCGTGGAACCGCTCTTGACCGTCATAAACTCGGCAGGATCCTGCGCGAGAACGATACCGGGAGTCTGGCTCTCATCAAAACGGCTCTTTATTTCAAAGTGGAAGTTTTCGGGATTGTTTTCCTTGATCTCGGCCACCGTCTTGCCCACATAGCCCGGCATCTGCACGTCCTTGGCCTGGTTGGAGTTGAGCGCGAGAATAATCGCAAGGACGCCGAAAATGACACAGAGCACCAAGGCTGCAATCACAACGCCCTTGACAGCGTAGAACATATTGCCGTGCTCCTTGATCTCCTCATCCTCAAAGACCATTGCCTCTTCTTTTTCGGACTTCTTCTCCTCAGCCTCGGCGCGACGGGCACTTTCTTCTTTTTCCTTCTCCGCTTCTCTGTCCTTTTTCTCCTTTTCCTTCCGCTCGCGCCTTGCCTTTCTTTCCTGCTCGCGCTTTTCTTTTCTCTCCTTCTTATCATCCTTGTCCTTTTCCTTCTGCTCCTCGCTCTCGTCCACATACTTTGTGGGAGCGTCGTCAACAAAGGAAGTGCCATAGTCAAAGACAATGGAAGGATTCATACGGAAGCGGTCGATGTCGCTGAGCATCTCCGCTGCGGAGGTGTAGCGCTTTTCAGGCTCCTTTTCCATAGCGCGGATGGTGATCTGCTCCAGACCGACCGGAATGGAAGGATTGATTTCGCGCGGACGTCGGGGCGTTTCATTGAGCTGCATGAGCGCAACGGAAACTGCGGTGTCACCGTCGAAGGGAAGCTTGCCCGCGAGCATCTCATAGAGCATGACGCCCACGGAATAGATGTCGGTTTTGCCGTCGGTCACATCGCCTCTCGCCTGTTCGGGCGCGATGTAGTGAACGGAACCGATAGCCTGATCGGTCATGGTACGCGTCGCCTTGTCGGAGAAGCGCGCAATGCCGAAGTCGGTCACCTTAATGGTGCCGTCCTGCAGCAGCATGATGTTCTGGGGCTTGATGTCACGGTGAACAATGCCGCTTTCATGCGCGTGCTGGAGCGCACGGAGCACCTGTGTGGTCAGATGCAGCGCATCCTTCCACTCGATAACGCCCTGTCGCTCGATATACTCCTTGAGGGTGATACCGTCGATGTACTCCATTACGATGTACTGAATAATATCGCCGAAGCTGACGTCATAAACCTTTACGATATTGGGATGCGAAAGCATGGCAATCGCTTTTGATTCGTTTTTAAAACGGCGGATAAACTCCTCGTTGTTAAGAAATTCATCCTTTAAAATTTTAATGGCAACCTCACGGTCATCGAGGGTGTCGGTGCAGCGGTAGACATTCGCCATGCCGCCGATGCCGATCAGCTCGTGGATTTCATAGCGTCCGTCAAGTCGCTTGCCAAGATATTTATCCATTTGAGCCACTCCTTATTAATAGATAACGGTGGCGGTAATATTATCGGTTCCGCCGCCCTCTTTTGCGCAGTCTATCAGCTTGTTGATAAGATCGTCGCCTCTGTTTTCATGGCAGATTTTCACCATTTCGCCCGTTGTCACATGATTGGACAACCCGTCGCTGCAAATCAGCAGCACATCGCCGTAGATGAAATTTGCCTCGATATAATCAAGCCGCACGCTGGATTTGATGCCGAGCGCACGTGTAATGAAGTTTTTGTTCGGATGGCGCTGCGCTTCCTCATAGGTCAGTTCACCTCTGCGCACCATCTCCTGCACCACGGAATGATCCTCGGTGAGCTGCTTGATTTTGCCGCCCCGTATTGCGTAGGTGCGGCTGTCGCCGATATGCACCACATGAACGGTGGTGTCTTTGACAAACACAAACTCGCAGGTGGTTCCCATACCCGCCAGTTCGGGGTCATCGGAGGCGAGCTTGAAGATTTTGTTGTTTGCCATTGAAACAATCTCTGCCATTAGCTCTCCGATTTGCTCTTTCGTCATATCGCTCTTGTATAAATCGGTTATTTTGGTACTGATGTAATCCACAGCAGCAGCGCTGGCGATATTGCCGCCGTTCGCGCCTCCCATGCCGTCGCACACCACTGCCCAAACGCAGCTGGGAGAAATAATCCCGAAACGGAAGTCGTCTTGGTTTTGGGTTCGGACAAGACCCACATCACTTTTGCTGAATACTTCCAAGTGACTGTCCTCCTTTTGATAAGTGTTTCCGCCGGAGCTGACCGCAGGAAGCGTCGATATCGCTTCCCAGCGTGCGTCTGACGGTTGCCGTTATTCCGTTAGCGGCAAGTATATCTGCAAAAGACTGCTGTCTTTGTACATTGCTCTTTCGGTAACCCGTTCCCTCCACGGTATTGACGGGAATCAGATTGACGTGACAGCTCATGCCTCTGAGGCGCTGTCCCAGCTCGCGCGCGCAGGCGTCGGAATCATTGACGCCGCTGATGAGCGAATACTCGAAGGTGACGCGCCGCCCTGTTGTCTGAAAATAGTCACGGCACGCCTGCAAAAGCTGCTCCATAGGATACGCTTTTGCTATGGGCATTGTCCGCGAGCGAATGACGTCGTTGGGCGCGTGCAGCGACACCGCAAGATTAATCGGAAAACGCTGCCCGGCAAGCTCATAGATTTTCGGAACAATGCCGCAGGTAGAAAGGGTGATGTGCCGCATACCGATGCCGAGGCTCTGCGGACTGCTGACCAGCCGCAAAAACCGCGTCACATTATCAAAGTTATCCAGCGGCTCACCCATACCCATCAGCACCACGTTGGCAATGCGTACACCCGCGTCCCGCTGCGCAGCCTCAATCTGCGCCAGCATTTCGGAGGCGGTCAGGTTGCGCGAAAAGCCGCTTTTGCCTGTCGCGCAAAAGGTGCAGCCCATTTTGCAGCCAACCTGTGTGGAGATACAAATGGACATACCATGGTGATAGGACATCAGCACCGACTCAACGCATTCGCCGTCGTGAAACGAAAAAAGGTACTTCACTGTCTTATCATACCTTGAAACTTGTTTTTTTTCAATAGTTGCAACAGAAATGTAACAAAAACTTTTTAAAAAAGTGCGCAATTGGACGGGAAGGTTCCTCATTTCCTCAAAATCGGTCACTCCCTTGCGCAGCCAATCACTGATTTGCGCCGCGCGGAAGGCGGGAAAACCGTTGTCGGTCACCCACTGCCGCAGTTCATCGGCGGTCATAGACTTGATATCCGTCATCTCACACCGCCTTGCGCCCTGCGCAGCACGGCAATATAAAACCCGTCGGTGCCTGCCGTGTGCGGCATCAGGGTCAACTCGTAGTCATTTTCGTCAATCGCGCGGCGCACGCCCTCAGGCAAGGTAAGCGGCTCCCCGCAAAAGTCGGGATGCTCCCTGAGGAAGCGGCGCACATTGTCGCCGTTTTCGGCGGGATTAAGCGTGCAGGTGGAATAAACCAGCCTGCCGCCGACGGCGAGGTTCTCAGCGCTGTGGCAGAGAATAGAATACTGAAGCGCGGGCAAATCCCGCGGAATCAAATCGTCCTTGGAACGGATTTCGGGCTTTCGGGACAGGATCCCCAGTCCGCTGCACGGCACATCGCACAAAATCCTGTCTGCCTGCGGCAGCGGCATACCCACAGCGCCGTCGCGCTTATTGGTGAGAATAGCTGTAATACCCAGCCGCCGCGCACCGTCCCGAATCAGCTTCAGTTTATGGTCATAGAGGTCACAGGCGAAAAGCCTTCCGCGATTCTGCATATACTGCGCGGCGGTGAACGCCTTGCCGCCGGGAGCGGAACAGATATCGAGCACCACATCGCGCGGCGCGGGCGACAGACAGTCCACGCAGAGCTGCGAGGATAAATCCTGCACATGGAACAGTCCTTCCCTGTAAGCAGCCAGCCGTTCTATCGCGCCTGTATGCGACAGGCTGAGCGCGTTCGGCAGCATGGGAACATCCTCACAAACGACTCCCTCCCGCTCCAGTTCCCGGCGCAGCGACGCTTTGTCGGTTTTCAGCGTGTTGACGCGGATATACAGGGAGGGTCTGCCGCTGAGGGAGGCGAGCAGCGCCTGCGTGTTCTCTTCACCGTAGGCGGAAAGCCAAAGCCTGACCAGCTCCTGCGGCACCGCGTATTTGATGCTGTAATAGCAGGGTTTGTCCTTTTCATCGGGCAGCGAATAGGGCGGCTCCGCGCGCGTAATACTGCGCAGAATGCCGTTGATAAAGCCTGCCGATTGCTGCATGCGCTGCTTTTTGGCGAGAACGACGCTTTCATTCACCGCCGCGCTTGCCGGAACCTTGTCCATAAACAGCAATTGGTATACGCCCATACGCAGGATTATTTTTGTTTTTAACTCAATTTTCCGTAATGGAATTTTAGAATACTGCTTGATAATATAGTCAAGGGTAATTTTGCGTTCCAGCACGCCGTACACCAACGCGGACGCAAAAGCACTGTCCACGCCGCTGAGGTCATTCTCGCGGATCGCGTGGTTAAGCGCAAGATTGGAATACGCCCCGTCCTGTTCAATTTTCAGCAGTACCCGAAACGCGACGACGCGCGGATTAGCCATAGAAAAACCACCCAGTTTGTTTTATCTTCTTCTTCGTGCCAGCAGCAGCAATCTCAGCAGCTGCATGATGGAAGTGAGTGCCGAAGCGACATAGGTCATCGCGGCTGCGGTCAGCACGCTCTTAGCGCCGCTGTATTCCTCCTGCGAAAGCAGATTCGTTTCGCGGATACATTTGAGTGCGCGGCGTGAAGCGTCAAATTCCACCGGAAGCGTTGCCACCGTGAACAGAACCGACGCGGAAAAAAGGATAATGCCCGCATAGAGGATATACAGACCGACGGAAGTGGTGCTGCCGTAAGAAAAGAGGAAGCCGACGACAATCAGGATCCAGCTGAGTCCCGAACCGAGCTTTGCAGCGGGAAGAATAGCGCTGCGCACCTTATTGGGGAAATAGTGCAGCGCGGTCTGCACCGCGTGTCCCGCCTCATGTGCCGCTACGCCCACCGCCGCGACGGAGGTGGCGTTATATACGGCGTCGGAAAGACGGATAACGTTCGTTCGGGGATCATAGTGATCGGTAAGGTTGCCCTCCACATGCTCGATCCGCACGCCCGTAACATTGTTGCAGCGCAGCACATACTCCGCCGCCTGCGCACCTGTCATGCGGCGTGAGTTGGGCACCTTGCCGTATTGGGAAAAAGCGGATTTTACACGCACCTGACATATTAAGGAAAGAATAATGCAGGGCAGCATAAAAATCACATAAGTGTAGTCAAAATAATACATGAGCCCCTCCTGATGATTACTCTATAGCGTCGCCCTTTTGTACGCGGTATCCTGCCGCGAACGCCTCGGCGGTCATTCTCTTCTTGCCCTCGGGCTGTAATTCCAATAACTCAACCGCGCCCTCACCGCAGGCGATGACCAACGGCTTCACGCTGAGCACAACGCCCGCCCTGCCGCAGCCGTCGTGCAGACGCGCCCTGTGGATTTTGACGCGCTTGCCGCCGATTTGAGCGGTGGCAACAGGCCACGAATAGAGTCCGCGGATACGGTTGTGAACCTGCCTCGCTGTCTGCGTAAAATCGAGCGGACAGAGGCTCTTGTCGATTTTAGAGGTGTGCGTCGCAAGAGAAGCATCCTGTTTTTGCGGCGTTACCGTCCCCTGCTCCAACGCGGTGAGCGTGTCGAGAATCAACTCGCTGCCCAGTACGGACAGGCGGTCAAACAGCTCGGCGGAGGTCTCATTTTCACCGATGGGGGTTTCTCTTTGAAGCAAAATGTCGCCCGTATCGAGTCCCACATCCATCAGCATGGTAGTGACGCCCGTCACCTCATCTCCGTTAAGCACGGCCTGCTGGATAGGCGCCGCGCCGCGGTAGCGGGGCAGCAAAGAACCGTGGATATTCACGCAGCCGTACCGCGGCAGCTCCAACACTGCCTTGGGCAATATCTGCCCGTAAGCCGCTACGACAATAACATCCGGCGCAAACGCAGCGAGCTGCATGAACGCCTCCTCGGTTTTCAGAGAAGAAGGCTGAAGAACGGGAATCCCCAGCTCCTGTGCGCACACCTTGACGTCGGGCGGCGTGAGGATCTGCTTTCTGCCAACGGGCTTGTCGGGTTGGGTAAACACCGCCGCCACCTCGTGCGCCGCCGCCAAAGCCCTGAGCGCGGGCACGGCAAAATCCGGCGTGCCCATATAAACAACTTTCATATACAATCGCTTTCCGTATCATGATTCAGAACGGAACCACCGGGCTAAACAAGCCCCGGCTTACACGTTCATCTGATTGATTTCTTTCTTTGTGAGCATACGCTCCGCCACTTCCTTGAACACAATGCCGTTGAGGTGGTCGATCTCGTGGCAGAACGCACGCGCGAGCAATCCCTTGCCCTCCGCCTCGAATTCCTCACCGAAGCGGTTCTGCGCCTTTACCTTGACATATTCGGGGCGCTTGACGATGCCCCACTGTCCCGGAAAGGACAGGCAGCCCTCGTTGCCCTCCTGCTCGCCGCTGAAGGCGATGATTTTGGGGTTAACCAGCTCGAGAACCTCGTTCTGTTCGAGGCTGATATCGATAACCACCACACGGCGGAGCATACCTACCTGCGGCGCCGCCAAACCGACGCCGTTGGCATGGTGCATGGTTTCCGCCATATCGTCAAGCAGGGTGTGAAGCTTCGCGTCAAATTTTTCAACGGGTCTGCACCTTTTTTCAAGGATGGGGTCGCCGTCTTTTACGATGTTTCTAAGTGCCATCTGTTATCATCCTTCGTTTAATATCTCAGCATACCAACGCGTTCATGTCCGCATAGGCGGTCACTTTGGCAAATTCTCGGATGCCGCCGAACTGCATCAGCACGCCTGCCAGCAGGCGGCGGAACGCGCGGTTGTTTCTGCATTTTATTATCAGCTTGTAGCGGTATTTATTGCTGACCTTGACCACCAACGCGGGAGAAGGCCCCAGCACTCGGATGGGCAGCTGCGCATAATCCTTTCGTGCCGCTTCGGTAAACGTCTGCAGAAACGCATTCGCCGCCTTGAGGGTCAACGTTTGATTTTCCCCGACAAAGCCCACCAGGCAGATATCCGCGAAGGGCGGATAGAGCATTGCCCGCCGCATATTGATTTCCGCGTTGTAAAACGCGCCGTAGTCCTGCTTTGCCGCCATGGCGATAATCAGATTATCGGGCGTGTAGGTCTGGATGACCGCCATCCCCTTTTCGGCTCCCCTGCCGCTTCTGCCGACCACCTGAGTCAGCAGCGAAAAGGAACGTTCATAGCTGCGGTAGTCGTCGGCATAGAGCATCTGATCGGCATTGAGCACAGAGAATATCATATTCGCCACGTGCAAAGGAGGAGATCATCCTCTCATAACTCGCCTTGGAAGAGGCGGCGTCGGTATCCATCCGCAGGATCCGCGCCTCGGGAAAAATCTGCGCGATATCCTGCTCCGCCTTTTGGGTGCCCGTGCCGCCGAACCGCATCGACCTGCCGCGACAGGTCGGACATTCGTTTTTGTAGGGCACCGAATAGCCGCAGTAGTGACACATCAAACGGTTGTTGCGGCTGTGGTAGGTCAAAGAAATGGAGCAATTGGGACAGGTTACAGCCTCGCCGCACTGGGTACAGGTGACAAACGTATGGTGTCCCCTGCGGTTGAGCAGCAAAATCGACTGCATCCCGTGCTCCAGATTATATTCGATATTTTGCAGCAGCACATCGGAAAAACCCGAAGCGTTGCCGCCTTGCAATTCGCGGTTCATGTCCGCGGTAACCACCTCAGGCAGCACTGCGGAGCCGTAGCGCCTGCTGAGGACATTGAGCGAATAGCGCCCGTTTTGAGCGTAGTAATAGGTTTCCACACTCGGGGTAGCCGAGCTGAGCACCAACAGGGCATTATGCTGTGCGCAGCGGTACATGGCGATTTCGCGGGCGTGATAACGCGGTGAGCTTTCGGACTTGTAGCTGTATTCCTGCTCCTCGTCCATGATAATCAGTCCCACGTCGTCAAAGGGAGCGAACACCGCGCTGCGCGTGCCGACGACGATCTGCGCCAGGCCCTTCCTGACGCGCTTATATTCGTCCAGCCGCTCTCCCAATGACAATGCGCTGTGAAAAACAGCGATTTTATCACCGAAGCGGCGCGCAAACTGCGAGACAAACTGCGGCGTGAGCGAGATTTCGGGCACCATCACAATAACGCCCCTTCCCTCGTCTATCACGCGTTCAATCAGCTTGAGGAACACACTCGTTTTCCCCGAGCCCGTTATGCCGTAGAGCAGGCTGACATGCGCCTTATCCTCACGATATTCACGATAAAGATTATCACACGCGCGCTGCTGCTCGTCGGACAGGATGATGGGCGCCGCGTCCGTGTCAGCGCGCAAATCTCCCGTGCGGAAGACCTCCTCGTCAAAGAAATAAAGAATTTCTTTTTGTCGGAGCGACTCGATAACCGACGACGAAACACCGGTAAAATAGCGGATCTCCTTCACGGAAACCGCGCCGTAAAAAGCCACAAGCTCCGCGACCTCACGCTGCTTAGGCGTAAGCTTCACCCCTTCGATATCAGCGCCGGGCGACAGCGCCGCCATTTTGGTGACCGCGTCGTTTATCCTGCGGAATGCCTCGTCGGACTTGAACAGCACACCCAGCCGCACCATCTCATCGGGCAGCCGTGAATCAGACAAGCCGAAGTCGTTGCGTATGGTTTCCAGCTTTACGGCGCCGCGCTTCTTCTTGAGATAGTCATACAGCCGCTGCTGCTCTTCGGTAAGCGTCTGCTCCTCATCGCTTTGGCTGACGCCGTAGACGGTGGTAACGCGGTAATTGATACCTGCGGGAAGCATGGTCTTGACCGCCTCATACAGCGTGCAAAAATAATGCTCCTTCATAAAGCGCGCCACGTCTAACATGTTCGGTGACAGCACAGGCGCCGCGTCGGGAACGGAGAGCAGCTCCTTGAGCCCTTCCGCGTCCTCAGTCTCATACAGGGCGGTGATAATACCCTGTCGGCTGCTGTTACCTCTGCCGAACGGAACCAGTACGCGCTTGCCGACCGCGCATTCCTTCACGAGAGACGCGGGAACAAGGTAGTCAAATTCCCTGTCAAAGGAAAAGGCAGCCTTTTCCACCGCGATTTTTGCGATAAGCTTACAGCTCATCCTCGTCGGGCTCTAAAAGATTGATTTCGTGATTTCTGATTTCATCAATCGCAATCAGAACAGGCTTTTCCTCGGTAACAGTGCCCTCCTCCTCGAAGGTCTGCGTGATTTGTCTGGCGCGCTTGGACACGCCGACTACCAACGCGTATTTGCTCTGCTTGCCCTGAAACAATTCATCAACATCTACTCTGTGCATACTATATTCTCCTCTGTTTTCTTAATATATACTTATTCAGATAAACGGGTTTGCTGTCTTTATCGGCAACTGCTTCTGTGCTGCTCTAAAATAGCCAGCACTTCATTCGCAGCGCGTTCCACCGTATCGTTAACGACGCGGTATCGGTACTGCGGCGACACCGCCAGTTCTTTCTCTGCTTCTCTGAGGCGCTTTTGAATAACTTCTTCTCCCTCTGTTCCCCTGCCGCGCAGACGCTTTTCCAGCTCCTCCATGGAGGGCGGCAAAATGAAGATGCTCAGCACATCGGGGAACTGCTCCATTACCTGCAGACCGCCCTGCACCTCGATTTCCAGGAACACGTCAAAACCGTCGGCGAGCATTTCCTCCACCTGCTTTTTCGGTGTTCCGTAGAGATTATCGCAGTATTCGGCATGTTCAATGTAGCCGTCCGCGTCTGCCAGGGCAATGAAATCCTCCCGCGAAATGAAATTATAGTGAACGCCGTCGACCTCGCCTTCCCGCGGCTCACGCGTGGTGTTTGACACCGACAAACGGATAAACGGGTCGCGCTTCAAAAGCTGCTTCATGATGGTACCCTTGCCCACGCCCGAGCAGCCTGTATAGAGCACCAGATTGCCTTTCTTACTCATCCTTTTCCTCACTTTCCCCTGCACGGCTCTGAATGGTTTCACAGGACACGGCGGACAGCACCACATGGTTGCTGTCATTAATCAGAACGGATTTGCACTTTCTGCCGCAGGTCGCGTCTATGAGCATCCCGTTCGCCTTCGCCTCCTGCACGATACGCTTGACAGGCGCCGAATCCGGCGCGACGACCGCCACCAGCTTGTCGCTGCTGACAAGGTTGCCAAAGCCGATATTGATCAGTTTCATATAACCCACACCTAAGATAATTACTCTATATTCTTATTTCTATAATCTTATTCTATATTCTGAACCTGCTCGCGGATTTTTTCGATTTCGCTTTTGATGTCCACAACCTTGTGCGCCAACACCGCGTCCTGAACCTTGGAGCCGATCGTATTCGCCTCACGGTTCATTTCCTGGATAATAAAATCAATTTTTCTGCCGACGGGCTGATCAAGCGAAAGAAATTCGCGCAGCTGATCGAGATGACTGCGCAGGCGGACCGTTTCTTCCGCGACTGCGACCTTATCGGCAAAAACCGCCACCTCGGTGAGGATACGCTGTTCATCCACCTCTACGCTCAGATTCTCAAGCGTCTGGCGAATACGGTCAAGCAGTCTGTTCTCATACTCCTCCACCGTCTGCGGCGAGCGCTCCTCGATTTCCGACACGATGGAAAGAATAGTCTGCGCCCTGCCGAGAATATCCTCACGCATCTTTTCTCCCTCCGCAACGCGCATGGAAAGGAACGAATCGAGCGCCTTTGACGCAACAGCGAGAACATCGGCAGTCAGCCGCTCCTCGTCCACCGCCGCCTTGTTAACGGTGAACACATCGGGAAAACGGGAAAGAGACACAACAGACGCGTCGTTTTCAATGCCGTAGGTGTCGCTGATCTCCTTCATTGCATTCAGATAGCCCGACACCAGGCTATGGTTAACCGTAACCTCACAGGGAACGTCGTCAGCCGCTCCCACGGATACGGACATATCGATTTTGCCGCGCGCCACCTTAGCGTTGACAAATGCCTTGAGCTTATCCTCCAGGAAAGCGTAACCGCGCGTGATGCGGCATGAAAATTCAAAATAGCGGTGGTTGACGCTCTTGATTTCAACAGTGACAGCCCTGCCGTTGATTTCGGTTTCGCACCTGCCGAAACCGGTCATTGATTTAACCATGGCGAACTTCCTTTCAGCGTATTTCTGTCTTCTGATTCTTTATCTGTATATTGTATCACAGTTCCTTCGTTTTGGCAACGGAGTTGTTACAAAACTGTAATAAATATTTATTATTTATTCCGCCCGCCTTGATTTCTTCCGTAAAATATAGTATGATAGGGTTTGAAACCGAAAAGGAGGTTTTTCCGTTGGAAGATAATAAAGAAAAATTGACCGAAGAAACCGTAATTGAAACCTTTGCCGACAAGGAAGCGAAGCGCGAGTCCAATGATGATTCCGTCGAAGACGAACTCTCTGCCTTTGACCAAAACGTAGAGGATAACGACAATACCGATGAGGACGACGAGTTTGACGGCACTCCCCGAAAAAGGAAGCTGCAAAACACCATCATCGTGAGCGCGGTCATTGTGCTGCTGGTTCTTGCAGCCGCGATTGTATGCCGTCTGTTCTTCTTCCAAGGAGTGGTTGATACGGGTCTTTTCGGCAACATAAAATCAACCACCTGGCACTACAAACCCGAAATTCCCGAGGGCGCCTCCATAGACGAGGCAGCCATTCCCGATTACTATTTCATTTTTAAACCCGACGGCAAGCTGGTGGTGGAACAGGCTTCCTATGAATACCAGGGCACTTATTCTATCCAGAATATCGAAGCGGAGGATCTGGCGGGCGTTACAAACGAGGACGCCAAGGTTGGACAGCCGATGCTTGTCATTGCCAACACCGGTCTGGCTGACGGCAATTTTCTCTTTACACGCACAGGCAACTTCTTCACCGAAAACGAGCTGACGCTTACGGGCATCTCTCCCGCTATCTCCGGACTTTCCATCAAGATGGATCCGCAGGCGTACATTCCTCAGGCAGTAGACCGTGAGGGAGAGTTTATCACAGATGAAAAACTGACGGGCAGCTGGGTATATAAAAACGAATTAGGAACCCGACGCTTCACCTTTAATGAGGACGGCACCTATGTCATCACCTCCGACTCGCAGAATATTATTCAAAAACAGAGGGGTGTTTATATCGCCAAAAACAATGTAATCACCACTTGGTATGAAACACCTGTAAAACAAGAGCAGATTTTTAAATACTCCATCAAGGATGACAAGCTCTCGCTGACAGTCGTTGCCGATATATACGGTCAAAAGATAGAGCAATCCATCGGTGAATACACAAAAGAATAAACCTGTTTCTTCCGATAGGACCGCCTTTGCGCGGTCCTGTCTTTTGCCCTTTCGGCGGTTACAGAATTGTAATCTTTGTTTACAGAACCCCCGCCGCTGTGCTATACTTAGCGGAGAATATAAATAAAGGGATGATAGTATGTCAGGACATAACAAATGGAGCACCATTAAGCAGAAGAAGGGCAAAAACGACGCGGCGCGCGCCAAGGTCTTTACGAAAATCGGCAGAGAGCTGATTGTGGCGATCAAGACAGGCGGCAGCGCTGACCCTAACGTCAACTCCAAGCTCAAAGATACCATTGCCAAGGCAAAGGCGGCGAACGTGCCCAACGATAACATCGAGCGCATTATCAAAAAAGCAGCGAATGACAACGATGCCACCAACTATGAATCGGTTACCTATGAAGGCTACGGTCCCAGCGGCGTTGCCGTAATCGTGGAGGCGCTCACCGACAACCGCAACCGCACCGCCGGTGAGGTCAGACACTATTTTGACAAATTTGGCGGCAACATGGGTACGCAGGGCTGCGTAAGCTTCATGTTCTCCCAGAAGGGCGTTATCGTGATTGAACGCGAGGATCTGGAAAAGGACGAGGACACTGTCATGAGCGACGCCCTTGAATGCGGCGCTTCCGACTTTGAAGCGGACGAGGATATCTTTACCGTTTACACCGAGCCGGAGGATTTCAGCACTGTGCGCGAGGAGCTGGAAAAGCTCGGCTATGTATTCGCCTCTGCCGAATTGGAAATGGTACCCGGCACCTACACCAAGCTCGAGGACGAGGAAACCGCCGTTAAGATGCAGAAAATGCTCGACATGTTCGAGGACAACGACGACATCCAGAACGTCTGGCACAACTGGGAATTTTAGGTCGCGTACTTCACGTTTGATTGTTCGGTAACGTTTGGTGTTTCGCGAGACAGAATAGAAATACCCGAAGCTGTGAGGGCAATGGTAACAACGTTTTGTTTTCTCATTTCTCTCGACTGAACGTCTGATGGTTCGGTAACGTTTGGTGTTTCGCGAGGCAGAATAGAAACACCCGAAGCTGTGAGGGCAATGGCATAACAGTTTTGTTTTCTCATTTCTCTCGACGGAACGTCTGAATGTTCGGCAGCGTTTGGTGTTTCGCGGAACAGAATAGAAATACCCGAAGCTGTGAGGGCAATGACAACAACGTTTTGTTTTCTCATTTCTCTCAGAGGCTTTAAGGTAAAAACGCACGGCGGGTCAACCTATATGTTTATCACGACGGTTTGACCCGCCGATTTTTGCCGGAATGTGACAATAATGGATTCCGTTGAGTCATACAAATGAAGATATAGGCAATCGTTGAGCGGGGCGTGTGCTCCGCTCTTTTTATGCCTATTCGTAAAGGTGTACCTTTACAAACACGAAAACAGGCTCCAACCACCTAGTGGCAAGAGCCTGTTTTATTGTCGCATCCAATCCGCGCAAGCAACGTTTAGTTAAAACTTCACCGCCGACTCCCGCGGTCTGACGCGGCGTTAGCGGAAGGCTTTGCCAAACGCACTCTATCCATAGCCGCACTGCCCCGTCGTGGCAACGACCCGCACCGGCTGCCGGGACACCCGGCTTATTTTTTGGCAAAGGGGTTGGGGATATTGCCGAGGAAGCCCTTGGACTGCTTGATGATGTCCTTAGCCTGCGCCTTGTCCATACCGAATTTAGCGTTCAGCTCGTTGGCGATCTTGTCCTCGTCGCCGCCGCTCATCACGATCTCACCGATTTTGCCGATGTCGTCCATGCTGAAACCCATTTTGCTCAGAAATGAAAAATCCATATGTATTCTCTCCTTAGATTAATATAGTACGGGATGCGCCGTTCCGTCACGAAACGGTTATTCGTCGTCTCCCTTTGTGACCCTTTCAATCAGCACGCAGGTAACATTGTCGTTGCCGCCGCTGTTGAGCGCGGCACGGACAAGCTCCAGCGTGGGATTTTCGGGGTTGTTGTTGATAATGTTCTGTATTTCTATGAGCGAAAGCTCATCATACAATCCGTCGCTGCACAGCAGCAGCTTGTCGGTAGGCTGCATTTCCACAGGCTCGTACAGCTGCGGCGTGAGTCCCTGACGATAGTAGTCCACTCCCAAAAAGGAAGTAAGCTTGTGGCTGTCAAGGCTCTTTTCCGCTTCCTCCAGGGTGTAAATATTCGCCTCGTATTTTTTCATCGCGAGGGTCTGATCCTTGGAGACCTGCGTGAGCACGCCGTCCCGAAGCAGATAAATCCTGCTGTCGCCGAGCGAAAACGGGAAAATCATCTGATTCTTGATAACCGCCGCCACTACGGTGCTGCCTCCCGTGCGGCACCTGTTTTGCTCCAGAAAATTGCGGATCTCGTTATTAGCGCTCTGCACATAGGAGTTGACCAGTTCCTCCATTGATACATTCTCGGAATCCCTGACAGCGGTGTAAAGCCCTTTTGCGATTTTTGCCGAAATGAACGAGGCATACTCCCCTTTTGATTCGCCGCCCATGCCGTCAAACACGGCAGCCAAAACGGGCTCGTCGTGCTCGGAAACAAAGCTCACGTTTTTGTACTCGAGCTTTTTTGACACATTATTGATGGTAAAATTATCCTCGTTGTTGTCACGAACCAAACCCTTGTGCGTCGTCAGAAACACACGGTACTTTTCGGTGAACTTTCCTTTCTTTTTCTCGTTAGTATCCATAGCAACCTTCCGTTTATGAATCTCTGTTTTTTATCTTAAGCGCAAAAATGCTGACTATCAAATTGAAAACGGTAATACCCGCACAGGCTCCCCATGCAGCGAAAAGACGGAATATCTCGTGCTTATAAAAATCGTTAACGACCAAAGGAAGGGCAACCTGTTCCGGAATTACCTGCTGCTCATGTAAGGTTTCTTCCAGCGCAAGACGGAAGTTGTTTAGGTCGCTTTCGCTGCCAAACGCCGACATTCCCCATTTGCTGAGGGTGACGTAGGAAAACCACTCCGAAGCGTCCTTCAGCTCAAACAGCACGCCGCTCATCACCAGCTGTACAATCAAAACAAACGGCATGATGGTCATGGCGGTGGTAGGCGTTCCCGATATAGAAGAAATCATCAGACCCAGCACCGCAGCGCCAAAAGTGAGCAGATAGATAGTGATAAAGTTCTCCGGATACGGGCTGATCAGCAGATACGCCGATTTCTCAAACGACATAAATATGCAGCATATACCAAAGATAACACCCGCCTGCGCCAGACAGAGCAGCGCCTGCCACAATACATGCGCAAAAATATAGGAAGACATTTTCATGCCCTGCCGGTACTCGGCGCGGATGATCTCATGTTCCTTACATACGCTTTGAATCGAGTTGAAAATACCGATCCAGATACACGCGGACGTGAGAGTGAAAAATCCGGAGTTGGTGCTGTCAAAGTTTTTGTACATGTCGGGACCGACAATCAAAGCCACGATGGAAGAGATAATTCCCGCAAAAATCAGATATTTCCACGCCTTTTCACGCATGGAAATGCGGAACACCTTTTTGAAATACACATGCGTCTGCACAAAAACGGAGGTATCATTCATAGCGGGCTCTCCTTTGCGACGCATAGTATTTATCGATATAATAATCGGCCTTGCCCCTGCCGCCTTCGTACGGAGGATTGATTTCAAGCATGATGTCCTGCAGCTTGTCCACGCCAAAATGCTCCTTGGCACCCTCCACGTCGCCGAAGAAAGCCAGGTGACCCGCATTGTCCTTTGCGCTTTTGGCAAGAACCACCACCTTGGTAAAGAGCGACAGACCCGTCTCCATATCGATTGCGTCATCAGGCTCGTGGGAAATCACCATAACAATTTTGTCATTAGCGGATATTTCCTTGAGAATTTCCATCTGTTGTGTGCGCGACGCGGCGTCAAGGCCCGAGTCGGGCTCATCACAGATAAACACCTTCTGGAAGCCAACCAGCTGATAAGCAACCGACACCTTTTTCTTCTGACCGCCGCTTAGCTGCGCAATCAGGTGGTTCTGCAGATTGGTAATGCCAACCTTTTCCATAATCTCATTAATGCGCCTCAGCTTTTCTTCCTTGGAATAGTTTTTCCTGTCAAGCTTGATATCGGCGATATCCATCAGTGTGTTTTTAACGGTATCGTTAAGGCGCAGGGTCAGGAACTGCGGTACCAGACCGATTTGCGACTTCATGCTCTTGAAATTCTCATACAGATTCTGACCGTTGAGAATAATGCGGCCGTCCGCCTTGCCGTCGCCGAGTATCGCCTTGACAAGCGTTGTCTTGCCCGCGCCCGAACCGCCGAGAATCAGCACAAAGTCACCGCTGTCCACCTGGAAGCGGATGTCGCGTAAAAGCACCTTTCTGCCAAAGTCGACCGCCTTTTTCTCAATATGCACCGCCAGGTTGCCTGTGCTCTCTCTGGGATTATTATATATGAGCATGTTGCCGAAAACAATGATCGTAGTGTTGGCAAGCTTGATGACGTCGTGGTCACAGACACCGACACTTCCCTGAACGCCCCTTCCGTTGACGCTCACGC